>CAMHMG010000006.1 GCA_946186175.1 uncultured Clostridia bacterium
AAGATTGTTACACTTGAAGAGTACAATAAATCACTTGAAGAGAATAATCAAAACGCTGCAAAAGGTAAAGGAAGTAACGGAGCCGGCATCGAGGACAACGAGGCAATTGAACCATTGACAGAAGATGAATATGTGCCTTATTCCGTTCCGGATTATGAAAATGCTATGCCTTATACATTTACAGTTGATCCTAAGAGTGTTGTTAAGATTAAGAATGCCGGATTTACTGAAAATCTTATTGCAGGTACAGATGCAATGGTCAAGTTCGATATCCTTAATGATGGTGTTGAGACAGTAACAGGTATGACTCTTACTGCAGAAGATGAGAGTGGCAGAAGCGTATTACAGAAGACTGTACTTAGTAAGGATGATGAAGATGACAGTTTAGGATTTATAGCTGAGGATGAATATACCGACAGTATAGCTCTTAATAATCTGATCGGTGGTGATTCCATAACAGCATCTGCATTGATTGCTATACCGGAAGATGCAGATAAGACAGGACTTACCATTACAGTTACAGATAAGGATGGTAAGGTTGTAGCACAAGAAAAGTTAAGTGAAACAATAGAAAGCCAGTTGAGTGTTCATGATCTTATTGTTGAGGAGACTGATGTAAGAGATAAGTTCAAAGTCACAGGTAAGATCAGCAATATTGGTGGCAGAATTGAAGAAGGTGGAGCTGCTCAGATCGGATATGATGTTTCCGGTGAGTCTAATAAGGTTGCAGAAATTGAGTACCCTGAGTTAAGACCTGGTGACACAACAGAATTTGAGAAGACTATCACATTGGATTCTGCTAAGGCATTTACATCTGAGACGGATGATGAAGGCAATGTAACAGATACGGCAGTAGTATATGTTGAAGCTGACAGTGGATATGGTACTAAGGATATTGTCAGAGCTGTTGATGCTGATCAGATGAAGATTGTTAATGCAGTTAAGAAGGTAGGATTAGAAGGTACTAAGTATGGCGTTCTCGAGATATTACCGGGTGATACAGCTATACTTACTCCTAAGTTCACATCAGATCTTGCAAATGATAAGTCAGGAGCTACAGGAGCAGAAGGATTACAATATCACTTTGTATCTGAAGATGAGGATATCGTTTCAGTTGAAAATGGTGGACTTGCAACAGGTATGAATGTTGGTGAGACAACAATTAAGATGTATGCATATCCTAAGGATTCTGAGTTTGTTGCAGATAATCAGGATGGAGAAGAGACTGTTGGAATAATTGGTGCATACGAGGATGAATATCTCAAGGCACCAAAGAGTGCTATTATTGAGAAGAAATTCAAGGTAGCGGTTGTTGAAGAGTTATCAACACCTGACAATCCGACACCTGACAATCCGGCACCTGACAATCCGACACCTGATAATCCGGCACCTGACAATCCGACGCCTGATAATCCGACACCTGCGTCAACAGAGGCACAAACTGATAATACAACTCCACAGACACCGACAGATACGACTACACCGCAGACACCGACGGATACCTCCAAGGTAACAGTTGATGGTGGAGTATATACAGTAACTGCAGAAGATCAGGTAACCTACACAGCGTCTGAGACAGCTGATCAGAAGACAGTAACAGTTCCTGCGACTATTACAGCTGCTGACGGTAAGGTATATAAGGTAACATCAGTTGCTGCAGAAGCATTTAAGGATAACGCAAAAGTTAAGTCTGTAGTACTTGGTAAGAATGTTGTGAAGGTCGAGAAGGATGCATTCTCCGGTTGCAGCAACCTTACTAAGGTTACATTAGATAAGAATCTTACAACTATTGCGGAAGGTGCATTTAGGAATTGTAAGAAGCTTAAGAGCGTAACAATTCCTAAGAACGTAACAAGCATTGGTAAGAATACATTTGCAGGCTGTAGCAAGTTAAAGACAGTTTATGTTAAGACAACTAAGCTTAAGAAGATTGGAAAGAATGCTTTTAGCAATATTAATTCCAAGGCGAAATTTAAGCTTTCAGGCAATTCTAAGAAGAAGAAAGCTGTCAAGAAACTGTTTACCAAGTCTGTTGGTATCAAGAAGACTATGACTGTGAAGTGATTTCATGGGGAAAGGATAGGGTAGTATTATGGAAGATAAAAAACAGAAAGATATAGCTAACGAAGAAGATAAGGAACTTGATCTTGATGAGGTAGATAAAGTTACCGGTGGAAGTATTGCTTTTGCCCAAAAGAAAAAGACAAAGGATATTACGGATGATGTAGCTGAGAGATTCTAAATTATAGTGTTTCTAATTAGGTACAGATGCTAAGCAAAAGCCCGGAGCCTGCCGCAAGGTGGGCTTCGGGTGCTTATGACATAAAAATACGATAAGAGGAAAAACGCAGATGAAGACATACAATATGACAGCACAGCAAAAAAGCATATGGGAAATGACAAAGAGATATTCTGATTCTTGTATTGGAAATATAGGTGGTGTAATATATTTTGATAAAAATATTGATCCACAAAGACTTTGTAAAGTGCTATGCAGGCTTCATGAACTTAATACTGCGCTTAATCTTCGTGTTGATTCGGAGGGGAAACTCTATATATCAGAAATGGATAAGGATTGTATTACGATTCTTGATGGTGTAGAGGCACAAAAGGGAGAAGAGAAGCTTAAAAGTCTGATGAATACACAGATATTAGCTATTGATGGCTGCATGGTAAGATATTACATAATGGACAGGGATGATGGTGTATGGCTGTTTGGTATATTTCATCATCTTATTTGTGATGGAATAGGTCTTATGAAAGTTACCGAGGAAGCTTATGAGCTTGCGACGGATCCTGATAGTCCGTTATGGGATAAAGGTATTACAGATAATTCATATCTGGAATATTTGGAAGAGGAAGAAAAAAAACAGGGTGAGAAAAACAAAATACCTGATGATTATTTGAATCTGATAGAATCTGAACATATGGTATTTCCAAAGAGAAGAATTTCTAACAGTCCCAAAGCTTATGCGACTAAGAAACATATAATAGGAACTGAGTATGAGGCGATGTGTGAATACTGTGACAGCAATGGATTGACTGCTGAACATTTATTTACGGCAGCTTTGGCTATACATGACAGCAGCATAACAGGAAGTAAGTGGGCAAGTATTGGAAGGGTTATGATAAATCGCAGGAAAAAATATATGAATACGGCTGGAATGTTTACAAATGTTCTGCCGATTGTTGTTGAAGTTTGCGAGGAAGATACTTTTGGAGAACTATGCAGGGATATTAAAAAACTTGAATATACAATGCTTAGATGTGGAAATATATCCCTTAAGGAATTACGAGACAGGAAACAGTTTTGCGGTAAGATGTATGATACATGCATTACCTATAGACCTACTAAGAGACTACCGCTTAAACATGCGTCATTTATGGATGAGATTAATTGTGATGCGGTAGAGGTCGGACTGCGGATTTTGATAGATGAACAATCAGATGGAATACAACTGACATATCAATATATGACAGATATATATACATATAAAGAGATAGAGAACTATCATAAAAATATTATGGAGATAATACGTAATGGATTAGTTGATGATAAGAGAATAAAGAAAAGTATAGAAAAGTTAAATATTGATACTCATGAGGTATCCGACATATGGGATGAGTTTGTCAAGAGAGTAAGAGAAGACGGGGACAGAGAATGTATAATTGATTCTGGGGAAAATGGGTCGGTGGTGACATACAAAGAAGCGTATGAAAGGGTAAAAAGAATCAGCGGCCAATTAATAAAAGAAAAAAACAATGTGAAAATAGATGATACATTTATGGTTGGGCTTAAATTGTACCGTTCACAAATGATGCCTCTTACAATACTTGCTTGTCTTAAAACAAAAACCGTATTTGTTCCTATTGCTGTAAATGAATCAAAAGAGAGGTTGGATGCAATTGCGGAGCAGGTAGATTTTGTTATAGATGATACATGGGTGGAATCAGTATTTGATAATGATGATGAGTTTGATAATAGAGTTGACGAGGAATTTAATAAGGATGATTTAGCTTATGCCATACATACTTCGGGAAGTACAGGGAATCCCAAACTTGTACAGATATATCGTCATGCACTTAATGTCAGACTTTCATGGATGAAAGAAAATTTTGCACTTGATAAATGCAGGATTTTACAAAAGACAAAGAATACATTTGATGTCTCAGTATGGGAATTATTACTTCCGTTTATTTGTGGTGGAACGTTAATAATCCTTCCTGACGGATATGAAAGAGAACCTGAAAAGATGTGGACTGCTGTCAGCAGATACAATGTTGACACAATGCATTTTGTTCCGTCTATGCTTTCGGTATGTATTAAGTGGTTAGAACAACATGGAAACAAATCTGATATACCGGTTAAGAAGGTTTTTTCAAGTGGAGAAGTATTATCACCGTCATTGGTTAAGCATTTCTATGATAGTCTTCCTGATACAAGTTTATATAACTTATACGGACCGGCAGAGTGCACGATTGATGTGACATGGCATGAGTGTATTAAAGATGAGAAAAAGACACCAATCGGAAGAGAAGTGTGGAACACATCGTGTAGGGTTGTCAATCAATATGGCAACGTGATACCCGACGGCTATTGCGGTGAACTTGCCGTGATAGGTGATCTTGTTGGTAAAGGCTATGTAGGTAATGAAGAAGAGACTCAAAAAAGATTTGGTTCAATAGACGGTAAACGCTGCTATTATACGGGGGATATAGTGTATCGTGATGATAATGGTGAGTATAATTATGTTGGCAGAAAAGACAGGGAGATAAAGCTTCGTGGAATGCGGATCAACCTTTCTTTGTTAGAACAGGAGGCGGCAACTCTTGATGGCGTTAAAGGAGTAGCTGCAAATTGTTTTGATAATCGTTTGGCTCTGTTTTTGGTAACAGAACGGAATCAAACAAAACTAAGAGAGGAACTGGCACAAAAGGTTGCTCCTCATTATATGCCTGATATGTTTTGTATTGTTGATAATATTCCCTATACTCAAAACGGAAAATGTGACTATGAAACACTTAATAAAATAATCAAAAAGTCCGGTAATAATCATGGTCGTGAGAATGAAGAGTATAAAAGTAATAAATATTATGAAACAGAGAATCTTCTGGCAGAAAGTCTCAGAGAGATACTTGGATTAAATGAGATGCCGTCGCCAAGTACATTAATTTCAGAGTTTGGAATAGATTCAATATCTGGAGTTGAATGGATGATAAAAATAGAAAAGCTTGGATTTAAAGTTCATTATGATGATATAGCGGGGGCAGAATCTATTTCGAAATTAGCAGAAAAACTAGTGGAAGAAAGAACAAATATTAAGTTGTTAAAGAATTTGACTTCGGATAATATTTGTAAAGATGAATCCAATCCAAAAAGAAAACTTGCAATCGGTGTTCCTTTTGCCGGCGCAGGAATCAACAGTTTTTTACCTCTTGCGGAGGAGCTTGAAAAATACGGATTTGATTTTTTGGCTTGTGATACGGTAGAAAGTAATAGTTCTGTAGAAGAACTGTCAAATGAAATTTTAACGGAGGTTAAAGAATACATCAGATTCGCAAGTGATACGGTTTCAATTACAATTATAGGATGTTGTGTCGGTGCTGCTCTTGCAGTGGAACTTATAGGTAAAATAAAAAAAATACTTGATATTGAATGCAGGCTTGTTATGATTGGCAGTCTGCCTACAGCATTTATCGGTAATAAAGATAAACAGAGACTTATGTGGGACATATTTTCAAATAAGGTTGGCGGCTATGGAATCAGTATTCTTTCGGGTCATAGGGTTACAGTCACAGAAGAAATGTATGATATGATCAAAAGGGATGCAAGAAGATATGTAGCATATTTTGAAGATAAGGATAGACAAAGAGTTTCAACAAAAACAATTATGTTCTTTGGCGACAGGGATGTCCTGACAATTGGATATAAAAAGTATTATAAGTCATGGAAGAAATATTTGTCAGGCTCTGTCAAAATTGTACGATTAAAAGGAGCATATCATTTCTGCCTTTCAACTCATGCCAAGAAGATAGCTTCGGAGATAAATAAGGGCTAAAACATGTAGTTAATGCCAGGGATTGGAGTAGGTGTATATGTTAAAGTTTGTTGATGTTTTCGGACAACATATATTTTTTAGAGATATGCTTATCAATATAGGAAGTATTATTTCTATAATGACTGTATTGATACTTTATATTGTTTCGTATAGAAAACGAGGTAAAGCATTTACAAATATATTACTGCCAATCATTATTGAAATAGTGATAGTATTTACAATTGGCACAGCATTGGCGATCGTTATAAGAAGGTTGTGCTTTCCTTTATCGGGAGCTTTCACATCTGAATTCCTGAAAATGTGGAAGGATGGTGGAACTCACTTTATTGGTATTGTGATTGCTTCATGCGTTTTTCTTCCTTTGATTTTTGGTTGGATATATAAGGAAAATGCAGCAGAAATGTTGGATATAGTTGCTTTCTTTTTTCCTATTCAGCATATCTTTAATAGACTGGGATGTTTTTCTGAGGGATGTTGTTATGGTATTCCTATGAGTGGAGCTTTGTCTGTGAAATATCCTGATGAAGTGCTGTCATACAGAGTATTTCCGTCTCAGCTTTTTGAAGCATTTTGCATGGTAATATTGCTTGTGCTGATTATCGTACTGTTTGTTAAGAAGAAGCATATATTTTATATTACAATGGCAGGCTTTGGTTTATCTATCTTAGTCTCTGAATGTTTCATGGATAAACGAGGAACTGTGATGTATATGGGATTAACGGTTATACAGCTTTCGGCTTTATTGTTGATCATAATTACATTATTCTCTTGGCGAATAGGTAAACGGAAGAAAAAACATTTATTAGTATGGATTGGTATTACAGCTGTTAGTTTGCAGACAATTGGAATAGATGTTCATGCAGGAAAAAAATATGATAGTGATATCGTTGCTGCAAAGCTTCCTACAGAAGAAACTGATGAGGGAATATCTCAAAGCTGGTATTTGGATAATATTGATTGTCAATGCATATGGAGTGAAATAGAGAATAATGGAAAACTTCCTGGAGAAGGAGTTGTAATAGCAATTATAGATACGGGTTTATCCTCGACCGTAAAATGTTTACAGGATGCTTTATGGATTAATGAGGCAGAACTTTCCGGTGAGGAGGGTATAGATGATGATAATAATGGATATGTTGATGACATTTACGGTCTTAATCTTGCAAACAGATATGCGTATCAGACAGATACGGTTGGACATGGAACCGAAATTGCAGGATTAATTGCTATGCAACCCGGAGACGGTGGAGGTGTCGGTGTTGCTTATGGGGCTAAAATTATGCCTATCAAGGTGAGCCAGGATACCAACTATGATGAGGAAAGTGTTATTGAAGCAATTAATTATGCTGTTTCCATGGGAGCGGATGTGATTAATATGTCTTTTGCATGTTACAGCCCGTCTGAAAAATTAGAAGCTGCCGTAAGAGAGGCTTCTAAAAGTTGTGTTTTAGTTGCAGCTGCAGGAAATGAGAGCTTTGCAACTGTTGGAGAATTGAGTGAGCAGGAACTTGAAACATTTGGATATGGGTGCAAGGATGCCTATCCTGCAGCTTGGGACTGTTGTATAGGAGTTATGGCGAGTGATATTGGAAATCAATTGGCAACATTTACTAATTGGGATCAGTCAAAGGGAGAGTCAGTTAAATATAACATAGTTGCTCCGGGACAGTCTTTATATACTGTTTCAAGGGGAGAACGATACACAACAGTCAAGGGTACATCTTATTCTACAGCAATTGTATCTGCTGCTGTGGCAGTATATATTGGAATTACCGGTAATAAAAATAATGCTCAACAGACAACCACGGATTTTATTTCATTAATGAAGCAGACTATTAGTTTTAGTTGTGGTGAAGATATATATACATATCCCAGGTTATCATTTATTGATATGAATACCGGTTTTGAAATTGGAGAACAATCTGGTGAAGAGCTTCAAGACGTTGTTGATGATGAATCAAAAGTTGATAATCCCGAAAATGATTTAAGTGATAAAACAAATGATGAAATAATTGGTACTGATGGTGGGGAAAACAATGAGGTGATACCTGTTGCTGAAAGTGAAAAAACAGAAATAGATAATAGTCCGATTTCAAACGAGAAAACCGATAAAGGTCAAGTGGAAGAAATAACAAGGACTATTGAACAAGCAACACGGGTGAAAACAACAACGGAGGAAATAACAAAGATTGAGGAGAAAACAACAACGGAAGAAGATATAGAAAATCAACCGTTAATAGTTAAGACAGAGAAAAAAGATAATGTTAAGTTTGGAAAAATTACGCAGGATAAAAAGAGAATTACCGTAAAGCTTAAACAAGTGCCTGAGAAAGGTAAAGTGACTCTTAAGATCTGTCAGATACGGAAAAAGAACGGCAGGAAGAAGGCAAATAGCTGTAAGTTTTCAATTAATGATAATATAGCAACAGTGAAGAAAAGTAAGTTGAGAAAGAATAAGCTGTGCAAAGGAAAAGCTGTTTTATATTTAGAATGGAAATATGGGAAAAATAATATATCAAAGAAAAAAACAATCTATATTCATTGAGCTTTCTGATACTATGAAATATTTGAAATGGACGACCTTTTTTGATATAATATAAATAGTTTTCTTGAGCGGAAATTATAGTTAAGATAATATCATACAATTTAATTGATTTGGCTGATAAGGGGGAACGCTATGGGTTATGAACAGCTGATTATCGACTTTACTGCTGACAAGGTCGGGGAAATAATTGTCACAGATAGAAAAGGTCAAATCCTTTATAGAAACTATGCTGAAGTGTTCACTGATGAGCAATGGATGTCTTGGAGCTCATTTAATCTTGATATGGTGAATATGAGTGTTGGAGAAAGATGGGAAATATCAGACAGGCGTCAGGGTAGTTCATATTCGGTATATTCAGAACCGATAACATCAGAAGATAATGATTATGTACTTCATCATATTTACAATACCAGTGAATATGCTAATCTTCTTCGTGATGTTTCCAGGTATTCGAAAGATTGGAAAGAATTAAGTTCATTTCAGGGAGAGATACTGCAGCACCTTTCTTCAAAGTATATGGATTGTCTGCCTATAGTACTTAAGGCATTCAAACTGTCTGCAGCAGCTCTTTATATTGGTCGCGAAAGATTTGTTGAAAAATATATAATTGATAAAGACGACAAAGAGATAGTATCAACAAGAATTGATGATAGAAGTCCGTTTGATGTCAATATGGAAGACAATATCAAATTTATGGGTGATGAAAGACTTTGGAAATGCTTTCTTAATGATTCTACTGTTAACGGAGTATCATATGCTTTATTCATTTATTCAGAGAATAATGTTAATGAGGAAGCTTGGAGGATGTACTACAATGTACTCCGCCTTTTCCTTGAGAATTCAATTTTGAGAGAGAAGATCATTTATGAAAGTGAGCACGACCAGCTGACCGGCTTATCTAATAAGGGTAAGTATCTTTCAATGTTGGATGGATTTTTCCCCAAACAAGAGAGTATCGCTATATATAATATGGATGTCAATTATCTTAAGAGGGTTAATGATACTTTAGGACATGAGGCAGGAGATGCGCTTATTGTTAAGTCAGCTAAGAGTATTCTTGCTGTTGAAAGAAACAATGTCCGAGGATTCCGTATGGGTGGAGATGAGTTCATGCTTATTGCATGGGATATAACCGAGGAAGAAGCGAACATCTTGCTTGATGAATGGAGAAAAGCTCTTGATAAGTTGAATGAAGAAGATAAGACGCTTGAATGTGTTATTGCCTGTGGGCTTGCTTATGGGCAAAAGGAATATAATTTAAGTGAGCTCTTAAAACTTGCGGATGAACGCATGTATGAGAATAAAGTAGCAATTAAAATATCTCGTGGGGATGACCCTGATGCGAGATGATATTTAGGAGGTATATTATGAATATTCAAAAGAACAGAGAAGCAGACACATTAAATGTTGCAATCGAGGGAAGGCTTGATACGACAACTGCGCCTCAGTTAGAGGAAGAACTTAAGACAAGTATTGATGGAGTTAAAGAGCTTATATTTGATCTTGACAAGCTTGCATACGTTTCTTCTGCCGGACTGCGTGTTCTTCTTTCAGCACAGAAGATAATGAATAAACAGGGTTCAATGGTAATCCGAAATGCCAATGAAGAAGTTATGGAGATTTTTGAGGTGACAGGTTTTATCGATATTTTGAATATTGAGGAATAGAATATGACTAGTGGTAAGATTGAGTTTAATTTGTCGAGAGAAGCTATATTAATGAATGATCTGGCTTTTCCCGATACAGCCATAAATACAGTGGGATTTAGATTGGATCTTGTCAAATGTGATGCTGATACATTGATGAGTGCATTAGAGCGAGTTATTGCCAAGACTGATCTTTTCCACTATAAGTTTTGTGAAGAGAATGGTGTTAGATATATGGTCTCTGATGAGGCCGGGCTTTCTCATGTTACAAAACACCAGGTCATGACAATTGATGATGTTGATGAGGTGTGGGAGAATGAAATAGTCACACCTTGTGAGTATTTGTCATGGAAAGCAGAAGTATTTGGGTTTATAGACGGCGGAAGTGCAATGATCATGTTGTTTCATCATACACTTGTTGACGGCTATACAGGTATGCAGCTTGCACAGCTGGTATTAAATGAAATTGATGGCATAGATACTGATGAAGCTGTTATCAATTATTCCGGAACGATAAGCGATAGTGACAACCCTCTTACAAAAGAAGAGTTAGAGGCTCACAAGACGTTTTGGCTTAATTATTTTGAGGGATTTGAAGCGGAGTCTTCATTTCTTGGAGGGGATGCAGATACATGTGATAGAAATCGTATGTGTTTTCGTATTTCGGACGAGCTTAACGAGAAGCTTCTTGCGTTTGAGAAGGAGAACGGTGTTAAGGACTCGGCTGTTTTTGGTGCAGCATTCTCTATATGGTTATCTCGTGCGGGAAGAACCAAGGATGCTGTTTTTCTGATGCCCAGACTTAATCGAGACACTAAGGAATTGCTTTCTGTAGTGGGATGTCGCACCCTTCTTGTACCTGTCAGAAATACTATTGATGGTGAGGATTCATTTATTGATCTTTGCAGACAGTCCGCGGATAGTGCTAAAAAAGCGTCAGCACATAAACAATACGGTATGAAGAAAATACTCGAAGATCTTCAGGCAAGCGGAATGGTTGGCGGTGTACTGTCGGAGTATGTGCTTAACTGTACTCATGTGGGCAGGTTACATTCTAACCACCCTTATGAGATATATGAAAGTATGGCCGGTGGAATGAACAATCACCTCACTGTATGTGTTCAGAGATATTCGGATCGTATTGATATTACATATGATGCCCGTGTGGGAATCTATGATGATAAGGCTGTAAGTCGTTTCCATGAGGCACTTATCGCCATAATCAAGCAGGGTATAGTAGATAATAAGAAGATTGATGATATATTAGTTGTTGGAGAGGAAGAATGCGAAGAGCTTCTCAATATGAAGGGTAAGGAATATGAGATAGATGATACTGCTACCATTCCATCTCTGTTAAGAGATTCTGTAAAAAGATATGGTGACAGACCGGCTCTCTATGCCGGTGAGAGATCATTTACCTATAATGAACTTGACAGAGTGTCTAACAGGATTGCGCATGGTTTGATAGATATTGGAGTCTATCAGGGCGAACCTGTCCTTTATATGCTTAAAAGGGATTATAGATTGATACCTGCCATGTTTGGTATTTCAAAGTCCGGGGCAGCATTTATTCCAATTGATCCTGCATATCCGCAGAAACGAATAGATTATATTATCAGTGATAGCGGCGCTAAGAAAATGATCGTTAGTGATGAGACTAAGCCTGATAAGGAAGATTATGAAATCGAACTTATCAATATAGATGAGTTGCTGGATAATGATAACGACAGTGATCCTGAACTTGATATTTCTCAACAACAGATGGCATACAGTATTTATACTTCCGGAACTACAGGTAATCCTAAGGGTGTTATGCTTTCTCACAGAGGAATTGTTAATTTTACGAATCCGGATAATAACCCATTCAACAGAGACATTGTTAAAAATGGAAAAGGTATTGTGGCTATTGGTTCAGTGTGCTTTGATATTTCACTTTCAGAGATGTTATTGACATTGTATAATGGTTCATTTATCGAGTTTGCACCTGAGGATTCTCTGGCTGATCCCAGGGAATTATCAATACTTATTGAGAAACACAAGGCAAATCTTCTTCATTGTACGCCTTCGAGAATTTTGGCTTATTTAAGAAATGAGTCCTTTAAGAAAGCGCTTGGCAATGTTGATGCGATATTATCAGCAGGAGAGTCACTGCCCGGAACGTTAGTGACCGAGCTTAAGGAAAATTACGGTATACGTATATATAACGGATACGGTCCAACTGAAACAACAATCGGTGCTACAGTTGCAGAGGCAGGCGATGATGTATCTATTGGATGTCCGATTGCCAATACCGGAATACTGTTGTTAGATGATAAAAATAGACTTATGCCTTACGGAACGCTTGGAGAGATATGTATTTATGGAATGGGTGTCGGTATAGGCTACCATAATCTGGCTAAAGAAACCAATAATAAATTTGTTAATATATATGGAAGACGAGTGTATCGTTCCGGAGATATTGGCAGATTTTTACCGGATGGCAGAATTGAATATCATGGTCGTAATGATTTTCAGGTTAAGATTAGAGGTCTTAGGATAGAATTGTCAGAGATAGAAAACTGCATGTTATCTTATGACGGAGTAAGTGCAGCATGTGCAAAAGTCAGAAGAATACAGGGCAGAGAGCATTTAGTCGGATTTTATACCGTAAGCCCCGGACAAACAGTGGTGCCTGAGAAATTGACAAAGTATCTTCGTGAACACCTTACGTTGTATATGGTACCGGATATTCTTAAGGAGATTGATGATATTCCAAGGACTCCCGGAGGTAAGGTTGATCTCAAGCAGTTAGAACAGATACCAGTCAATTATGTGTCTTCCTACAGAGAGCCGGAAAATGAGTATCAGAAGATTGTATGTGAAGTTTTTGAAAAGGTATTAGAATTAGAGAAGGTTGGTATAGACGATAACTTCTTTGAGATAGGTGGCGATTCCCTTCATACTGCAGATCTTATTCATGAGATTGGAGAAAAATTGACCGAAGTTAATCTTAAGTTCGGTGATATATTCAAATATCCAACACCTGAATTGTTATCTCAGTATCTGTATAGAGTTATGGCTGAGGTTGAAGAGACCACAGATAAGGAACGTAAGTATGAGAAGATAGTTTATGACGATATTGACAAATTATTATTGGGCAATGTTATTACAGCAAAGGAAGAGGTTGTAGAGAGTCGTAAGCTGGGAAATGTTCTTCTTACCGGTGCTACAGGTTTTTTGGGATTGCATATCCTTATGGAGATATTAAAAGAACCCGATTCGTATGACAATATTTTTTGTCTGATAAGACCTACTAAGCGGCTTAGTCCTGAAAAGAGGCTTAAGAATCTCCTATTCTATTTTGAAAATGAGAGTTTTGCAGAGCTGATCGGCAAAAAGATATTTGCCGTTTCGGGCGATATCTCAAAGCCCTTAATATTTGACGATCCTTTGGATGTTTCTTTTAATACTGTAATCAACTGTGCTGCTGATGTTTCGCATTTTGCTTATGATGATAAGCTTGACAGGATTAATACAGGAGGCGTCAGAAACCTGTTAGGCCAGTGTAAAAAAGACTCAATGTTTATTCAGATATCAACGATCAGTGTAGGAGGTATATATAAGAGAGGGAGTAAGCCTCTTACCTTGACCGAGCAGAAGTTATATATTGGACAGGAGATTGACAATCAATATATGCTTTCTAAGTTTATGGCAGAATATGAAGCGCTCAATGCAATGGCAAAACATTCCGTTAATACAAAGATCATGCGTATTGGTAATCTTCAGGGAAGGCTTTCGGATGGCGAGTTCCAGCTCAACAAGAATACTAATGCATTCACAAGGCAAATCTCATCTTATATACGTATAGGCAAGGTGCCGGAGAGTATATATAAGGCAAGCGTTAATTTCTCACCTGTTGATGAGGTTGCCAGGATGATAGTTCATCTTACTATGCTTTCTGAGAAGTATTCGGTATTTCATGTATCACCTGATGAGGAGGTTTCATTTAAGCAGCTGTTTGATGCAGCAGCAGGAATTGGACACAGTGTGGAGGTTGTATCTGATGATGAGTTTGAAAAGCTTATTCAGGAGTTGATTAAGGATAAAGCGGGCAGAAAGCTTGCAGAAGGTATTCTTGCAGAGAGACCGGATATAGATTATAGATTTACTGATGTTTCACAACAGTTTACAAGTACTCTTATTGATAAGCTGGATCTTAAGTGGGGTAAGATTACGGATGAATATCTTGATAATTATCTTAGAGTATTAGATGAATTTGGAATGTTCGAAGGAGGGGTATAATGAGCAATGTGATCTATTTAATGTGGTCAATGGCATCAGTCATTAATTTTATATTCAGTGTAATATTGGCAAATATGACATTGACTCGTAAGTATAAGAAAGGGAAAATGTTTGCTAACTGGATATTTGCTACAATAATTGATTATCTGGCAGTACTTATCAGTTATAAGCTTAATATCTACAATGATGTCATGTCTGCGATAGGACAATGCGTGATTCTTTGTATAGCATTATGTATTATGTACACAGAAACACCGGAGAATAAGATATTTACCGGTCTTACTATGCCGCTTATTGCCTGCGTGGCAACATTCCTATTCTGTGGAACAGCCGACACCATTCTTGGTGCAAAGATGAATCTTTTTGATCGGATACTTGGTCCATATACTGTGGGCAATATTTTGCTTTTCTCAGGACTTAAAGTAATTGTATTCTTTATTATTGGAATTCTTTATAATTTCCTTCTCAAAAAGCAAATGAAGGAAATACTTGCATTTGCTGAAGGACAGATGAAGAATTATCTTGTGGCACCGGCGATTTCAATTGTTGGTTTCTTCGTTATCAATCTGGTAACTAATGCTACAGGGATTGTTCCTACAAGTACTTTTTTTCTTCCACTCTATTTGACAATATGTTTGATATTTATCGTTGAATACGTTCAGATTTTCTCTTCAATAAGATGGACAGTTGAGGCTAAGAAGGCAGAACAGGAAAAGGAGAGAATAGGTGCAGAGTTAAATGTCGCTACACAGATCCAGGCAGATATGCTTCCAAGAATATTTCCTGCATTTCCTGAACGTAATGAATTCGATCTTCATGCGTCAATGGATCCGGCAAAAGAGGTTGGAGGAGATTTTTATGATTTCTTCCTTATTGATGATGATCATATTGGTCTTGTTATGGCTGATGTATCCGGTAAAGGAGTACCGGCAGCTCTCTTTATGGTGATCGCAAAGACACTTATCAAGAATCAGGCACAGCTCGGAGGTTCACCGGCAGAGGTACTTGCTTATGCTAATGATCAGTTGTGTGAGGGTAACGATGCAGAGCTTTTTGTTACAGTGTGGCTTGGGATTATTGAGATTTCAACGGGTAAAGGTATGGCAGCAAATGCAGGTCATGAGCATCCGGTTATTCGTCGCGCCGGTGGCGAATATGAACTGGTAAAGTATCGTCATTCGCCTGCAGTAGCAACACTTGAGGGAATTAAGTTTAAAGAGCATGAGTTTGAGCTGAAGCCGGGTGACAGCCTGTTTGTATATACAGACGGTGTGCCTGAGGCAACTAATTTTAATGATGAGATGTTTGGTACAGATCGAATGCTGGCGGCTCTTAACAGAAACCTTAATGCAACTCCGAAGGAAGCATTAAAGACGGTTAAAGATGATATTTCAGAATTTGTTGGTGAGGCACCACAGTTCGATGATATCACAATGTTAGGATTTTCGTATTTTGGTAATAGGGGGTGAGAGGATGAAGGAGTTAAATATTGAAGCTGCGATTGAAAATTTAGAAAATGTAATAGCATTTGTGGATGAACAGATAGAACCGCTTAATTGTTCTATTAAGGTTCAGACTCAGATTGATATTGCCGTGGAAGAGCTGTTTGTTAATATTGCTCATTACGCATATGATCCGGTTACGGGTCCTGCAACAGTCAGGGTAGAGGTTGATCAGAATCCACCTGCGGTTACTATTACATTTATTGATAATGGGGTTCCATATGATCCTCTCGCAAAAGAAGATCCGGATATTACTCTTTCTGCAGATGATCGTGAAATTGGAGGACTTGGTATATTCATGGTAAAGAAGAGTATGGATAGCATTGAATATGAGTATAAGGATGGACAGAATATTTTACGGATAAGAAAACTTATATAAAGAAGGGGTGTTGCTATGAAAACCGTAGAAGAACTATTTCATGAGATTAATGAATCAGAGGAGTTATTAAAAGAGATAAATGGATTAAAGAATAAGACGGAATTTGAATCATTTATCAGCAAGTATGATTGTGAAACTACAGCAGATGAGATAATTGAGCTTATTAAGTCTATCAATGACTCGTCCTACGAGGGAGAGTTAGAAGATGAGGCTGTAGAAGATGTTGCCGGCGGAAGATTTCAATATGCATATAATACAAAAAAGAGCGGTAGTGTAAAAAAGGCGTATATAAAGAAAAAGACTAAAGCTTATGATTCTATTTCTAGATTTTGTTAAATATCAAACGGAAAAAGATATAGTATAGAGGAATTGATATTATGGACAATGGTATTTTTAGACAAAAAAGTATAGATAAGGTTTCTTCTCCCGAAAAGTTAGATGACTATATTAAGGTGACAACTCCTAGTGTATGGTTAACACTTGCAGCTATTGTTATCCTGCTTATAGGAGCTTTAGTATGGGGCGTAACAGGAGAACTTACGATACATAATGACGACGGAACAACAGAAACAGTTGCTCCGATTACCTTTATTATGAATTGAGGTATGGTGAATGACAAAACAAATTGTAAAAGAGCCTGTCGCAAACGGAGTAGCCAGGGTTCCTGTTGTAATGCAGATGGAGGCGTTGGAATGTGGAGCGGCATCACTTACTATGATACTTTCTTATTATAACAAGTGGATACCGCTTGAACAGGTACGTGAAGATTGCGGCGTATCACGTGACGGTTCAAATGCAAAGAATATATTATTGGCTGCTAGAAGCTATGGGATGAATGCAAAGGCATATCGTTATAGTCCGGATAATCTCAAGAAAAATGGTAAATTCCCAATGATTGTTCATTGGGAGTTTAATCATTTTATTGTTCTTGACGGTTTTAAGGGAAACAAGGTATATGTTAATGATCCTGCACGTGGTTATATAGTTATGTCTTTTGAACAGTTTGATGAGGGTTATACGGGAATCTGCCTTATGTTTGAGCCGACAGATACCTTTGAGCCGTCAGGCAAACCGAAAAGTGTATTTGAGTTTGCAAAGAGCAGATTAAGGGGTGCGTCCGCAGCGGTTGCATTTGTATCAATAACAACATTTATAGGATCAGTTACCGGTATTATGCTGTCGGGTTTTTCACGCGTTTTTATAGACAGGCTTCTTACGGGTTATGATCCTGACTGGTTGATGCCTTTTATAATAGCATTATCAATTCTTGCTGTTATACAGGTGGTTGCAGAGTGTATAAAGGCGTTTTATTCATTAAAGATTGATGGTAAGATGGCGATAGTGGGAAATATGAATTATATGTGGAAGGTTCTTCGTCTTCCGATGAAGTTTTTCTCACAAAGAATGGCCGGGGATCTGCAACAGAGGCAGGAGGCTAATGCAAGCATTGCAAGTACTCTTGTCAATACTTTGTCACCTCTTGTGCTTGAAACCCTTATGCTTGTTTTTTACCTTGTTGTTATGTTTCGTTACTCATTAATTCTAACCTTAGTTGGATTAATATCAGTGATTGGACAACTATGGATTTCGCGGATAATATCCGATAAACGTATTAATATTACACGTGTTATGATGCGTGACTCGGGAAAGCTTGCTGCAGCAACAGTATCCGGCATAGAGATGATAGAGACTATCAAGGCAAGTGGAGCAGAGAATGGTTACTTTGAGAAGTGGTCGGGATATCAGGCGAGTGTCAATACACAGAATGTCAGATTTATGAAGATTAACAGCTATTTGGGACTGATTCCCCCTATAATCACAGCGTTAGCTGATAATATGGTTTTGATATTAGGTGTATATCTTTGTATGACTGACAGATTTACAATTGGTATGGTAATGGCTTTTCAAGGATTTATGGCATCATTTATGCAGCCGGCACAGAAATTAATTGATGCCGGACAACAGATGCAGGAATTGCGTACTGATATGGAACGTGTAGAGGACGTTATGAAATATCCTACAGATGTTGAATTTGTTGAAGAGCAGATAGATGAGAATACCAGTTATGCAAAGCTTTCGGGAAAGGTTGAACTTAAAAATATTACTTTTGGATATTCAAAACTTGCCCCGCCTTTAATTGAGAATTTCAGCATGAAGCTTGAAACGGGTAGTCGTGTTGCTTTTGTAGGATCATCCGGATGTGGTAAATCCACTTTGGCTAAATTGATCTCAGGACTCTATAAACCGTGGGAGGGAGAGATATTATTTGATGGCAGACATATTGATGAGATTGATCGAAATGTATTTACAGGGTCGGTGGCTGTCGTTGATCAGGAAATAACGCTATTTGAAGATACAATAGAAAACAACATTAAAATGTGGGACAGCACTATCGAGGATTTTGAGATGATAATGGCTGCACGTGATGCCAAGATTCATGATGATATTATGGAAAGAGAGGGCGGTTATCGCTATAGGATTTCAGAAGGTGGACGTGATTTTTCCGGAGGTCAGCGACAACGTATTGAAATTGCAAGGGTTTTGGCTCAGGATCCGACAATCATTGTTATGGATGAAGCGACTAGCGCACTTGATGCAAAGACTGAATATGAGGTGGTAAATGCCGTAAAAAACAGGGACATAACATGCATTGTTATTGCCCATAGATTATCAACAATACGTGACTGTGATGAGATTATTGTTTTTGACAAAGGTAAGGTTGTAGAGCGTGGAACACATGAAGAATTAATGGCGCTTGGCGGTGCATATACAGAACTTGTTACCAGTGAATAATGAGTAATACATAGGAGAAGAAGAATGGGTTGGTTTGATGAACAGATAAAAGACAGAATAAAGGCTGATAATGAGGCTTTTGAGGACTCTTTTATCAGGGCGGCCGGAATTATAATGGGAGGCAGATTATCTGCAGCTATGAATGATCAGAGACAGGCGGCGACCGATGCTATTGGGGAAATCCTCAAAGCATACCATATCAAGCCTAGAGAGGTTCCGGATAGTATCACGGATATGAATGAAACCTTGGAATATCTTATGCGTCCTCATGGTATAATGCGGCGTAATGTAACTCTTGAAAATGGCTGGTATATGGATGCGACAGGTCCGATGCTTGGAACTCTTAAGTCTGATGGAAGTGTTGTTGCACTTATACCTGCAGGCACAACCGGATATGTTATGATGGATCCGAAAGCGGGAAGTCGTGTAAAAGTTAGTAGTAAGACTCAGGAGCTTATAGATAATGAAGCAGTTGCTTTTTATAAGCCGTTTCCTTCTAAAAAGATAGGAGTTATTGGCCTCTTGCGTTATATAAGAGAGAATTTGAATCTTTCAGATAACATTTTGATATGTGCTGCCACTCTTTTTGTTACGCTTATAGGCTTTATTACTCCCAAATTAAATGAATTGCTGTTCTCGGATGTTGTAAAGTCCGGCAGCATACGGGCATTGACCGGTATAGCAATATTTATGCTCTGTGTATCTACTAGTTCACTTATGATAACTACTTTTAAAGAAATGATAGTATCAAGGATTAAGAGTCGTGTCGGTATCGCTGTGGAGGCTGCCGCTATGATGAGAATTCTTTCACTTCCTGCAGATTTTTTTAAAAAATATAGTTCAGGTGAACTTGCTAATCGTACAGAATATATTAACCTTCTTGTGGAGAGACTTCTTGAAGTGGTATTTACAACAGGTCTTACGGCACTTTTTTCACTGGCATACATTTCACAAATATTTGCTTATGCACCTGCTCTTGTGAATCCGGCTCTTTTTGTAATAATTACAACATTGGTTATTTCGATTATATCTGCATTTATACAGATTAATATTTCAAGACAGCAGATGGAAAAAGCGTCTAAAGAGAGTGGAATGAGCTATGCACTTATTTCCGGAATACAGAAAATAAAATTATCAGGTGCAGAAAAAAGAGCTTTTTCAAGATGGAGCAGAGTATATAGTGATAGTGCAAGATTATTGTATGATGTGCCTGTTTTTATTAAATTGAATTCGGCATTTACATTAGCCGTTACTCTCATAGGAACGATTGTTTTGTATTTTGAGGCAGTTAAAAGTGGAGTCTCTGTGGCTGAGTATTATGCGTTCAATGTTGCATATGGAATGGTGAGTGGTGCATTTACAACACTTGCAGGTATTGCGCTTATGGCAGCGCAGATTGCTCCTATATTAGAAATGGCAGCACCAATATTAGATACACAGCCGGAGATAGCAGAAGAAAAACAGGTTGTTGAGAAGTTAAAAGGCGGTATAGAACTTAATAATGTTACTTTTACATATAATGAAAATATGCCTAATGTTCTTGACGGGGTTACTTTGAAAATAAGACCGGGACAATATGTGGCAATAGTAGGTAAGACAGGCTGCGGTAAATCAACTTTGATGAGAATACTACTAGGATTTGAAAAACCACAAAAAGGCAGTGTTTTCTATGACGGAAAAGATATTGAACGGATGGATCTTAAGTCACTTCGTAAAAAAATTGGATCTGTAATGCAGAACGGAAAATTATTTATGGGAGATATATATTCTAATATAGTGATCAATAATCCAAGATTGACACTTGATGATGCATGGGAAGCAGCGGAGATGGCTGGTTTTGCAGATGATATAAGAGATATGCCAATGAATATGTTTACTCTTGTTTCAGAAGGACAGGGCAGTATATCAGGTGGGCAGAAACAGAGACTGTTAATTGCCCGAGCTATTGCAAACAAACCGAAAATACTGATGTTTGATGAGGCTACCAGTGCCCTTGACAATATTACTCAGAAAATAGTGTCCGAGTCATTGGATAAATTGAAGTGTACTCGAATTGTAATTGCACACCGTCTCTCTACTATAAAACAGTGTGATCGAATAATTGTATTAGATAAAGGCCGTATCATTGAAGATGGTTCATATGGTGATCTTATAGCAAAAGAAGGTTTCTTTGCAGAACTTGTAAGAAGGCAGAGAGTAGATGTCTGAATTTATATTGATATTCAATAGAAAATATTTGAAATAAATAATTATTGCCAAAGATGAAAGACATGAGTAGTAACTACAGTAGAAAACGGAGGAAGGGTAAATGTTTGAATATCTTGAAGCGTTTGGACTACGTGATATGTTAATAGGATTATTGTATCTGGTTTTTGCTCTGTTTTTTGCTTATATCAGTTATAAATGTTTTTTTGAAAAGTTCAGTATTCCCAAGATAATATTAACAGTTATTATTTCACCTGTTACAGGGTATCTTTTTTCTTCAATTAACATTATTTATGATTATTATATAAGTGAAACTTCCGGGAACGCATCAATTAGTACGCTTATATTTTATTCTACAGTTCATTTGTTTCTACAGTTTTTTATATATACAATTATGGTTTTTTTATATGTGAAATTGATGAAAGCAAAGAATGCATCATTACCTATATTCATATATATGTGTTCGCTCACGCTTATTCCCAGTGTATATTATTTGATAAATGCATATTCATATATTCCTGTTTTATGTTATGTCTTTTTATATTTATTATTTTATAAAATGGTCGTAAAACAGGTGGCTACTATTTCAAAAACCAGGCAGATAACAGATTTGCGCCTATTTATTATACTTCCGGTTATGACAAGTATATTTAATATGGTTATGTATACAGTATATACATTCACTATGCAAATAGTTTTTTCGGGTGAACTTCTTGATGCAGTTAGTGATTTTAAAGAGAAAACGGGTTATACAGTTGCTGAAAGTATGCCTGTTATTGCTACGTTGATAAGGTATGTTACACGATCTTATGCTGTATTTTTATTTCCCTCTTTATTCATTTCAACGGTTCTCATTATTGCATTTTATGTAATCATCAAAAATGTAAAATTTACTAATGAATTGGTAAAGACAAAGGACGAGATTAAGGAACTTTCCGTTGAGGTCATGGAAGCGCTTGCACACACCATAGATGCAAAAGACAAATATACAAGAGGTCATTCGGTAAGGGTGGCGAAGTATTCAAGAATGATAGCGGAAAGACTTAACCTTACTCCTGAAGAATGTGAGAATGTATATTATATGGCACTTTTGCATGACATCGGAAAGATTGGTGTGCCCAATGAAGTTATTAACAGTAAATCAAAGTTGACGGATGATGAATATGCGATAATTAAGACGCACCCCGGTGTTGGTTATGATATATTAGCAGAGATAAAGAGCCGTCCTGACTTATCCATAGGTGCAAGATGGCACCATGAACGATTTGACGGTAAAGGTTATCCTGATGGGAAGAGCGGTGATGAGATTCCTTTCTTTGCTAGAATAATAGCAGTGGCTGACAGCTATGATGCAATGACCTCTAACCGCAGCTATCGTAAATATATGCCGCAGGACAAGGTCCGTTTAGAGATTGAGAACAATATGGGTACACAGTTTGATCCTGATGTCGCAAAATGTATGCTCGCAATCATTGATGAAGATGTGGATTATGAATTGCATGAATAATATGCACCAAAATGCAGTCCAATTAATTAAAAAAGTTTGATAAGTCATGATAATGATTGATAACGAAACAAATTCGTTTTGAAAGAGTAAATCGTTGTTCAAGTTCTTTTATTGCAAATTTTTGTTGTAATTTACATCTGCGAAGATTAACAATAATATTGATAGATTGGTGAGTAGCATTTTGGAATATATAAAAAGATTGATTGAGAATATGCTTCAAATACCATATTGGTATATTTGATGTTATAAGCTGTAAAACATCAAGTGCCGGAAGAAATGTCGGTTTATC
Source organism: uncultured Clostridia bacterium (assembly GCA_946186175.1). GTDB lineage: Bacteria > Bacillota > Clostridia > Lachnospirales > Lachnospiraceae > CAG-590. The sequence continues at coordinate 23,207 of CAMHMG010000006.1, forward strand.
GGATAAGGTATTGTAAAGAGAGTGGACTTTTGAAGCGATATATGGTAAAGTATGTTTTGCTGTATATTGTTTCTTTTTGTGGAACAGATATACTGAAGTATAGGAATTATAAGGTTTTCCAGGAGGTATATATAGAAAATGAAACTTGGCATCGTAGGTTTACCCAACGTTGGTAAAAGTACATTATTTAATTCTTTGACAAAGGCAGGTGCGGAATCGGCTAATTATCCGTTCTGTACAATTGATCCTAATGTGGGAGTTGTGCCTGTACCTGATGAGAGATTAGATGTGCTTACAAAGATGCATAATTCCAAGAAGACAATTCCGGCAGTGATTGAGTTCGTTGATATTGCAGGACTTGTTAAGGGAGCATCTAAGGGTGAGGGACTTGGCAATCAGTTTCTTGCCAACATAAGAGAGGTTGACGCAATCGTACATGTTGTCAGATGTTTTGAAGATACAAATGTAGTTCACGTTGATGGAAGCATTGATCCACTTCGTGATATTGAAACAATCAATTTTGAGCTTATATTTGCTGACATTGAAGTGCTTGATAAGAGAATAACCAAGAATCAGAGAGCAGCTAACAATAACAAGGATATTGCCAGAGAAGTAGAATTCATGAAACGTATTAAGGAACACCTTGAGAGCGGCAAGCTGGCAATCAGTTTTGAGATTGACGGCGAAGATGAAGAGAAGTGGATGAAGGAATATAATCTGCTTACTGCTAAGCCTGTCATTTTTGCGGCTAATGTTGCAGAGGATGATCTTGAAAATGACGGAGCAGACAATACTTTTGTTGCTAAGGTAAAGGAATATGCGAAGGAATTTGATTCTGAAGTATTTGTTGTCTGTGCACAGATAGAGCAGGAAATATCTGAATTAGATGATGATGAGAAGAAGATGTTCTTAGAGGATCTCGGATTGTCAGAGTCCGGATTGGACAAACTGATTCGTGCAAGTTATTCGTTGCTTGGTCTTATTTCTTTCCTTACAACAGGAGAGGACGAGACAAGGGCGTGGACGATAACCAAGGGAACGAAAGCTCCGCAGGCAGCGGGAAAGATTCATACGGATTTCGAGCGCGGGTTTATCCGTGCAGAGGTTGTTAACTATAAGGACCTTGTTGAGAATGGTTCAATGAATGCTGCAAAAGAGAAAGGACTTGTCCGTTCGGAAGGCAAAGAGTATGTTGTTGAAGACGGAGATGTTGTATTGTTTAAGTTCAATGTATAATTATTAATTGTGTAATTGCGAAACCCGTTGAAAAATGTATATGAGTTGTGCATATTACATATAGCATCCATTATCAGACCTTGGCGAAGGCGTTGGTACTTACATGAGTGCTATGCACGAATTTAGTACCATTACGCCGTAGACAGAGCGAAAGCGTGTCTGTAATGGAGCTATATAATATGCACAACTCAAAAAAATATAGTTTCGCAGAAACCTACTATCTATTTTTTAAGAGAGGAATGGGTAATGTACGAAATACGTTTTCCCAATCTTGGCATTGTTCTTGATAATGTCAAAGACGGATTTATGATCGGTAATTTTGAGATAAGATTTTACGGAATGATAATTGCCTTGGGCTTTATTCTTGCATATTGTATGATAGCAGGTGAGGCCAAAAGAACAAAACAGGATCCCGAGCTTTATCTGGACTTTATGTTGTGGCTGGTTGTTCCTTCAATTTTGGGAGCGAGAATATATTATGTTTTGTTCAGCTTAGACGACTATATTAAGGAAGGGCAATCGGTTGGGCAGACAATATTGGGCATGATCAATATCAGAGGCGGCGGACTTGCCATATATGGTGGTGTTATCGCGGGAATAATCACAGTAATTATCTTTTCAAAGGTGCGCCATGTGAAAACAATGCTAATGCTGGATACTATTTCTATGGGAGTGCTTGTTGGCCAGATAATTGGAAGATGGGGTAACTTCTTCAATCGTGAAGCATTTGGTGCTTATACCAATTCGTTGCTTGCCATGGCTATTCCGGCAGACTGGTTTGGCGGAAAGAATTACCTTGTCAACAAAGTTAACAGTGGAATAATAACCCAGGAAATGATAGATAATGTTGTGATGTTTGACGGGAAAGAATTTCTCCAAATGCATCCGACATTTATATATGAATCCCTGTGGAATCTCATGGTTCTGATCGTGATTTTCCTATATCGGAGAAACAAGAAGTTTGATGGCGAAATGTTTGGCATGTACCTCTGGGGATATGGTCTTGGACGTGTATGGATAGAGGGATTGAGAACAGATTCGCTCATGCTTCCGTTTGCAAACTTCAAGGTGTCGCAGCTGCTTGCGGCATTGTGTGTACTGGCTGCATCAATATATATAATTATTAACAGGGTCAAATATCAAAAATCAGCTGAAATACAATAGATATAACAATATAGTTTAATAGGAATGGAATAACTGTCATTTTGCAATATTTATATATTGTGAAATGGCAGTTTTTTTATACCCTTTTATTCCGGGATATGGCGGTTGTTTATGCTATGACCGGGATACTTTGTTATGAGGACTTGCACGTATTTTTGTAACGTCTATTATATCTTGATTATTTCGAAAAATGAATTTTTTCTATGTTGTTTTTCAAAAGTGGAGCGTAGGTGGGGAATTACAGAAAAATGAATAAAAATACAGTCGGACATCAAAATATACAATTAATTGCTGATTTTGAATAAATTGTATACAAAAACACAAAAAAGACCGAATATACCATATATGCTGTTTTGGATTTGTTGACAATACTATATATTGTGTATCAACTGTCAAAAATCATAAGATAAAAACGAATTTTATGTGCAAAATGCACAACGGATGATTTAAATTATTGGGTAGTTTGACAGGTTTTTTATGTAAATCAACGCTTGCATTATGTAACCTGTTGGGGTAAAATGATGATTGTAAGTGGTGAGAAGTGGTTATATGTGGTGGAATGTGGTGGATCTGTCACAGACTTCGATCTAAGACGAAAGACTAAATGGGAGGTGTTATTCTTGTCCAAGGGATTAAAAGGCGAATTTAATCATTCGGTTGATGCCAAGGGAAGAATGATAATACCTGCCAAGCTTAGAGAACAGCTCGGATTGTCTTTCGTAGTTACAAGAGGTACAGATGGATGCTTATTTGCTTATCCTAATGAAGAGTGGGATATATTCGAAGGCAAGTTAAGACAGCTCCCAATGACTAATGAGAATGCAAGAAAGTTCAAACGGTTTTTTCAAGCAGGAGCAACTGATTGTGAAGTTGATAATCAGGGAAGAATTCTACTTCCTGCAAATTTAAGAGAATTTGCAGGTATCACTAAAGAAGTGGTAATAGTGGGAGTTGGAGAAAGAGCAGAAATCTGGAGTAAAGATAAGTGGGATGAGAAGAACAATATAGAAGATATCGATTTTGATGAACTTGCAATGAGCATTGAGGATTTGGGGATTATTATCTGATTCACTATACCGATGGTCATTATGGAAAGAAGGTATGGTCAGATGGATTTTTCCCATGTTTCAGTGTTGCTTAATGAGACTATTGAAGGACTTAATATTAGAGAAGACGGCATCTATGTGGATGGAACACTTGGTGGTGGTGGACATGCATTTTATGTTTGTGAGAAGCTGTCTGATAAAGCAAGGTTCATAGGGATAGACCAGGATGCTGCAGCAATCAAGGCTGCCAGCGTCCGGCTATCTCCTTATATAGATAAAGTACATATCGACATTATAAGAAGCAATTATCAAAAAATCCCCCAGATCCTGCACGATTTAAACGTAAATGGCGTTGATGGGATCGTGTTGGATTTGGGGGTATCCTCCTACCAATTAGATACACCGGAGAGAGGATTTTCATATAGAGAAGATGCACCTTTGGATATGCGAATGGATCAAAGTAAGCAGATGACTGCAAAGGATATAATCAATGAATATTCTGAAGAAGAATTATACAGAGTAATCAGAGATTACGGCGAAGAGAAATTTGCCAGGAACATTGCTAAACATATTGTTAATGCAAGAAAGGAAAAGGTGATCAACACAACATTTGAACTTAATGAAATAATTAAGGCTGCTATACCAATTAGAGCTAGGTCTG
>CAMHMG010000007.1 GCA_946186175.1 uncultured Clostridia bacterium
CTAATCAATCATAACTGTGCGTCCGTAAGACAAACAGCTCGACAAACCCGAATTTTACGGGAACATAGGAGGCTGTTCAAGTCCCATGCTTTCAGGAAGTCCAAATATGATATTCATGTTCTGTACTGCCTGACCTGCCGCACCTTTGACAAGATTATCAAGTGCGCCCATAACTACAACCCTCTTAGTTCTCTCATCTATCTTGAAGTTGACATCAACATAGTTGCTGCCCTCAACATTACGAGTCTCAGGACATACATCCTTTTCAAGTACTCTGACAAAACGTTCCTTTGAGTAATAATCGTCATATATTTTCTTGATATCTTCGTATTTATAATCTCCGTTAAGATTGCCGTAAGCAGTAACAAGAATACCTCTGTTCATAGGAACTAAATGTGGTGTGAAGTTGATCATAATTTCCTTACCGCAAGCATATCCTAACTGCTCCTCAATCTCAGGCGTGTGTCTGTGAGTGGTTACTCCGTATGCTTTGATACTCTCATTAACCTCACAGAAAAGATTTGCTACTTTTGCTCCTCGACCTGCGCCCGAAGTACCTGACTTAGCATCAACTATTATACTGTCAGGATCGATCACGCCCTCTTTGACAAGCGGATACAATGAAAGAATGGAACATGTCGTATAACATCCAGGATTAGCGACCAGCCGCTTACCCTTAATATCCTCACGATTGATCTCACAAAGTCCATATACAGCCTCCTTGATAAACTCAGGAGATTTATGTTCTATTCCATACCATTTCTCATATACGGAAACATCTTTGATTCTGAAATCAGCAGAAAGATCTATAATTTTGACCTTAGATAAAATATCTTCATTGACAAGTGAGGCACACAATCCCTGAGGAGTTGCGGTAAATATTACATCTGCCTTCTCTGACAACTCTTCCATATTATCATCTAAGCATTTATCGTCTACAATCTCAAACATGTTGCCGAAAACTTCGGAATACTTCTTATCTATATAGCTTCTTGAACCATACCAAACTATCTCAGCTTCCTTATGTCCTAACAATAGTCTTACAAGCTCCTGTCCGGCATATCCTGTCGATCCGATTATTCCTACTTTAACCATCTTACTTCACCTCTTAATTTAAATACTATTATTCACAGTTATTACTCTTAAAAGTCCAGGAAGCCGTGCCCTACGGCATCGGCTATATGCACGACCCAAGCAAGCATTATACCACTATTTATGGCTTTCTGCAAATAATTTATAATTATACATTTTTGATGTATATTATTCAATCGGAAATTTTCACAAGAAACTTGCAACGTCATTTGTTTTAATAGTCTTTTTGCCTATAATCAACAAGAAAGATATCGATAAATATATGCATTTGGGTATTGCATAACTTTTCAATTCGTTGTATATTAATGACTGGCGGCAACATTTATTCATGTCACCTATAGTCTATAGGTGAGCATTCGCAGGCTACCCGTTTTTCATACATGTGTGTATAACGGCTGCTTTGCTCATTATAATTATAATAACAATATTATTACACCATATAAGGAGGAACCATTTTAATGAAAGAGAAAGTAATACTTGCCTACTCAGGCGGACTTGACACAACTGCTATTATCCCATGGCTCAAAGAGAACTATGATTACGAAGTAATCTGTGTTTGTATTGATGTAGGACAGGAAAGTGAATTAGACGGCTTAGAGGAAAGAGCCAAATCAAGCGGTGCTTCAAAATGCTACATCTTAGACGTAGTTGATGAATTCTGTGATGACTATATCGTGCCAACCGTTAAGGCAGGTGCTGTATATGAAAATGAATATTTATTAGGTACTTCAATGGCAAGACCACTTATCGGTAAGCTTCTTGTAGATATTGCACACAAGGAAGGTGCTACTGCAATCTGTCACGGTGCAACAGGTAAGGGTAATGATCAGGTACGTTTTGAACTTGCCATCAAAGCATTCGGACCTGAACTTAAGATAATCGCTGCATGGAGACAAGATTCATGGACAATGAATTCTCGTGAAGATGAGATCGAATATTGCAAGCAGCATGGTATCAATCTTCCATTCTCAGCAGATTCTTCATACAGCCGTGACCGTAACTTATGGCATATCAGTCATGAGGGTCTTGAATTAGAGGATCCTGCTAACGAGCCTAACTACGAACATTTACTTGTACTTGGAACATATCCTGAGAAAGCTCCCGATGAGGCTGAATATGTTACTCTTACATTTGAAAAGGGTATTCCTACATCAGTTAACGGCAAGGAGATGAAGGTTTCTGATATTATCCGAGAGCTTAACCGTCTTGGCGGCAAACACGGTGTTGGAATCGTTGATATCGTTGAGAACCGTGTTGTAGGAATGAAGTCACGCGGTATATATGAGACTCCGGGTGGAACAATCCTTATGGCAGCACACACTCAGTTAGAGGAATTGATTCTTGACCGTGAGACATTAGCATTTAAGAAGACAATCGGCGATAAGTTTGCAGATGTTGTATATGAGGGTAAATGGTGGTCACCGCTCCGCGAGGCATTACAGGCATTTGTTGACTCAACTCAGGAAAGAGTTACAGGTGAAGTTAAGTTAAAGCTTTACAAGGGTAACATTATCAAAGCCGGAACAACTTCTCCATATTCACTCTACTCTGAGTCACTTGCAAGCTTCACAACAGGTGATCTGTATAACCACAAGGATGCCGAAGGTTTCATCAATCTATTCGGACTTTCAACAAAGGTTCGCGCTTTGCTTGACCAGAAGAGACAGTAACATCAGCATGAATCAATGCAAATATATAGAAAAAGCAGCACTTTTTGTCGTCGGTACAAAAGTGCTGCTTTTTAACATTTATTGTATCTATTCAGCTATATGCTATTTTGTTATCTTCTGTTGCTCGCCCGCCATATCTTTCTCTTTTCAGCCTCTTTTATCAAAAGATCACGAAATGCGGGATGTGCAATTGAGACGAGTGCCTCTGCGCGTTCCCATGTAGAACGTCCCTCTAGATTAATAACACCGTATTCCGTAGCAATAAAATACACCTGACTTCTGGGTGAAGTAATTATATCACCGTCAAACTGAGGCATTATTCTAGAATGAGTAACACCCTCCTTATCAACATAAATGGAACTCATACAGATAAATGCCTTACCGCCGTGAGACGCCGAAGCCCCGATAAGAAAATCTAGCTGTCCGCCGGTTCCGCTTATCTGTCTGACGCCTGAGCTTTCCGCAGCAACCTGACCATACAGATCCACTGCTACACAGCTGTTTATTGATACCATGTTGTCTATCTGGGCTATTACACCGGGACGATTAACATATTCAAGCGGGTAAGCCTGTACTCCCGGATTATCATTTAACCAGTCATACAAATCTCTCGAACCGACTGCGCATCCGAATACGCCTTTACCCCTGTCTATCCTCTTCTTTTTATTGGTAAGCTTACCTGAAAGATACAACTTAAGATACGCATCCGAACAAAGCTCAGTGTGCATACCGAGATCCTTAAGGTCGGATTCGGCAAGGATCTCCCCTACAGCATTAGGCGTACTTCCGATTCCAAGCTGCAAAGTCGCCCCATCTACAAGATAAGGAAGAATAAGCTCTGCAATTTTCCTATCTGTTTCAGTCGGTTCAGCCGCCCTTATATCGGGAAGCGGTTCATGGACACCTTCAACTATATAGTCCACCTCGGAAATGTGTATGCACTCATCATAACCACCTCTAACTTTAGGTAGATGTTCATTAACCTCTACAATTACAATATCAGCCATTCGCGCTATCGGTGCCGCCACTCCGGTATTGACCGAGAAATTAAAATACCCATGCTCGTCCATAGGTGTCACAGCAACCATAACAACATTAACATCTAAGAAATACTCATAGTATGCGGCATTATTATAAAACACCATCGGTATATAATAGCATAATCCTCTGTCACACAGTCTTCTCTCATACGTTGAACAGTGCCAACTATGATATACAAAATGCTCCTTGCTCTCATCACACTCTGCAACAGCAATCGGCCCCGATAACAGATTGCCTCGAATCTTAACATCCGTAAGCTCGTCACGTCTGGCTGCAAGAGCCTTGTCAAGAAGCTCCGGCTTACCCAGACAACTTGTATAATCTATCCAGTCACCGCTTTTTACTACCGATACTGCTTCCTCCGGTGTCCTTAATTTCTCCTTATATTCCCCACCAAAATCCCTGACCATACTCTCTCCTTTTCCCTATCTATCCCTTATCTTCTCCTATAATCCGACGGTTGCGCAATTTATGAAATGTATTCAAAATAATTATCTATAAATAACATATAGCTATGCCGAACAGATGACAGCTCATAATTGCAGCGTAATGTATTATCTGAGAATATGGTAAAGAATCCATACGCAGGTGCTTTCCGTTGTATACTTCGGACTAGGCTCGCTAAGTTCGTCAAGGCCTCAGTTATCAAGCCGCCGGTACTAATGCACCGTATTTTGGTGCATTAGTACCGCTGCGTGCGCTGAGCAGCGAAAGCGTGCCTGCGATGGAACTTTACTATATTCTCAGATATATAAAATCATTCATACATCTGCGCAACAGCCGCCATCAAATTCTTATTCTGCTTCCACACCGTCTTAAACTGACTTATCGGAACCGGCGTAGTATACATTCCTATCTCAACCGTAGCAGATGGAATATTCTTCTTTCTGACAAGATAATTAGCAAATCCCGGCCCAGGTGAAGTTCCAAGATAAGAATACCCCGTAACTTTTTTCATCTTTGAAGTTAACCTTGCAACCTTTTTCCTTGTTGCCTTATTTCCCTTATAATTATGAAATATGACATTACCCATCGCATGATAATTAACGACCGCTTTCGGATTATATGTATTTACTACATATAACAGTGCTTTTGATTCCTTTTCAGAAACAGGATAAGGTCCCCCATATCCCGCATAACATGCATATTTCTTAAGACTTCTATTTCTCCTGAACTTATAATTAAACTGGTTATTAAGATCTACACCTCTGGCATTAGCCTTCCAGTTAGACGGATTATTTATTCCCTGCATTTTCTTAAGCTTTTTCCTCAAACTGCTGTTTTTTATACCCTTAATCCCTTTCTGTGCAATTGTTACACCATCCGGATTGGTCATAGGGATAACATGAACGCATACGGTGTCAAATATATCATGATATGTCTCATCCTTATACTCGTCATCATAATTATCAAGATAATATTCCATCTGCCTCATAACCAGTTGCGAACACATATATTCTCTTGCATGTGCTGTTGCCTGTATCATAATACATTTAGGAGCCTCAGGATTACCTAATACCACCTCATACAAATTCCTGTTATCAGCAGTCACCCCTATAATATTAGCATGAACATAATCAGGATATTTATTGCAGAGCTCATTAATATCTGTCACCATCTCACTGTAAGAATATTTCTGATGACGCGTATTAACAATGTTTGCGGCATATGCTTTAAGTGTCAGTCTGCTATCTGCAACCAACATACACAAAAAGAAAATTAGCACTGAATAAATTTTAATTAATAATTTTGTCTTTTGTAATATCATTATATTATTTCCTAACTGTTTATTATTATAACCTATTGATATTACTATCAAAAAAATCCACCCAATATTAACCTTGATTAATATTCATCCAAAAAATTGTGCCTTATTCCATCCTTCTTATATTCTATGACCGTATCCAGATTGACATTTTCCATACTGTTGAAAATGTTCGATTCAACAAAAGGATTGGTCTTCTTAAGCTCTGCAATCAGTTTCTTCGTATCGAGCCGCTTACTTGATGTTGTTCCATCCTCGTGACAGGTTGTACAGGTATCTGTGAAATGGCACGCACACTGTAGAAAATGAAGCTCATTGTAGTCTCTCCACGCACAAATGTCCTCTTCTCTCACAAAATAAAGCGGTCTGATAAGCTCCATCCCCTCAAAGTTGGTACTGTGAAGCTTAGGCATCATGGTCTGAATCTGAGCGCCATAAAGCATTCCCATAAGTATCGTCTCAATAACATCATCATAATGATGACCTAACGCAATCTTATTGCATCCAAGTTCTTTCGCTTGACTATACAGATATCCCCTGCGCATCCTTGCACATAAGTAACACGGACTTTTCTCTATTGTATCAACTGCATCGAAAATTGTACTTTCAAATATAGTGATGGGAATGCCGAGAGCCTCTGCATTGCTTTCAATCAAGGCTCGGTTTTCACTGTTGTATCCCGGATCCATAACAAGAAATGTAAGATCAAAATTCATCTGTCTGTGACGCTTAATCTCCTGAAATAGTTTTGCCATCAACATAGAATCTTTGCCACCTGATATACATACAGCAATATGATCTCCTTCTTCTATAAGCCTATATTTCTTACAAGCTTTGGCAAATGGTGAGAAAAGACGTTTATGAAAGGTTTTCTGTATACTTTTCTCTGCTTTCTTTCTTTTTTCTTCTTTATCCTCATCACTTAGCATGCTTGCTCTTACATATCCCACATAACCGTTTTCAAGGCTGTAACATTCACGTCCGTTAAGATATTCCGCTGTATCATCAATTTCCTTAGTCTTTCTACCCATCTCACAGTAGAAAATCAGTTTCTTTTCTTTAGGGATAGCCTGAAGTTTTTCACTGTTCTCCAAATCTTCGAAAAATATATGGATAGCCTCCGGAATCATACCAAAGGCTGTCAACCCTTCATCCCTGATATCTATCAACTGATAGGAATCTTTTGCTAAACCTTTAAGTTCATCATATGATATTTCTTTCATATAAGTATAGCTCCCTTACTGTTTAAGTCTGCACTTTATGACATTATCCTCTGTAATCGTTGCTAAGATCATTAACAACTTCACCTGCAATTATAAGTCCGACAACCGAAGGTACAAAAGCTGTCGAACCTGGAATAGCTCTTCGTTCTGTACACTTTCTTTCAGCACCGGGAGGACATATACAATTCTGTTTACAGCTAATTGACATATCTTCTAACGGTTTCATTGGCGGCTCTTTTGAATATACTACTTTAAGTGAATCTATTCCACGTTTTTTGCACTCACGCCTCATAACCTTAGCCAATGGACAAATGGATGTCTCATAGATATCAGCCACTTCAAATGACGCAGGATTTATCTTATTGCCTGCGCCCATTGAACATATCACCGGTACTCCTGCATTTTTCGCATTCTCTACAATGGCAAGCTTTCCTGTCACCGTATCTATAGCATCGACAACATAATCATACTCGCAAAAGTTAAATTGATCCTGCGTCTCGGGCAAATAAAAAGTCTTATATGTTCTCACTTTACAATCGGGTGAAATATCATTTACCCTTTCCTCTGCAACATCTACCTTATAACTTCCAACCGTCTTTCTGGTAGCAATTATCTGTCTGTTAATATTAGTAAGGCATACCTTATCATCATCTATAAGATCGAGTGCTCCTATCCCTGAACGGGCAAGGGCCTCAACAACATATCCTCCTACTCCACCTATTCCAAACACAGCAACCCGACAGGATGCCAGATGCTTCATGGCCTCCTCTCCATATAACAACTGCGTTCTTGAAAACTGATTTAACATTAAAACATCCTCTCTGTACAGCCATAAGCACTATATAGCCATAATCTCTTTATCTATCAAAATTATTCTTATATTTTTTTAATTTTACCACAGATTTAAAAAAATGTCTTTTTCAAATTTACAAAAATATGACAGAAAAAAATCCCGACAGACTAGTGTCTGTCGAGATAAACTTTCTTAACCGCAGGATATAATGCAAAGAATATTACAACTCCTGATGCTCCCTGTATCAAATTCCAGAACACACTCACGATCGCCGCCTTACCATATAGTATCCACTCATACGCAAAATATCCTAATACATTGATTGCTACTGATAACAATGCTCCTATAACCATTGCAGCTTTAACGTTACCATTTTCCACTTTGACTTTCCGAATCAGCCTTCCTACAACATAGGCCATGACCGCTTTGATAACAAATGTTACCGGTGCATACACAACATATCCGCCAAAAAGATCAGCCGCCGCTCCTCCAATTCCGGAAGCAACAGCTCCGGCAAGGGGGCCTAGAACCGCTCCCGATAATATTACAAATCCATCACCAGGATGTATATAACCATTTGTTGCAGGGATAGGTATCTTGATAAACATGGTAGTTACGCATATTATAGCTGCAAACAAAGCTGTAATAGTTAACTTCTGATTACTGATCCGCTTCATAAATTCTCTCCTTTCATGTCTTTAATTCCATCATATAATTGCGAAACTCAAATATATGTTTCTTTCGTTGTGAATATTGTATAGTTCCATCGCAGACACGCTTTCGCTCGGTTGTTCGCGCAACGGTACTAAACTCACTTCGTTCGTTAAGTACCGGCGGTCACATAACTGAGACCTTGTCGAGTGAAACGAGCCTAGTTCGAAGTATACAACGGAAACGGTCTGCTTATGGAATCTATTAAATATTCACAACTCAATATACATTTCTCATGAGTTTCGCAATCAATTACTTCTAACCCAAGACATTTTCTCACCAACAATTGTAATTGTCAAGATTAGATAGCTGCAAAACCTTTCTCAAGATCTGCAATTATATCATCAATATGCTCTGTACCGATTGACAAGCGAATCGTATTCTTTCCAATTCCCTGATCTGCAAGCTCTTCATCACTAAGCTGTGAATGTGTTGTTGAAGCCGGATGAATAACAAGACTCTTGACATCAGCAACATTAGCAAGCAATGAGAATATCTCAAGATTATCAATGAACTTCCATGCTTCTTCCTGACCACCCTTGATCTCAAAGGTGAATATAGAAGCTCCACCGTTCGGGAAATACTTCTCATAGAGTGCATGATCAGGATGATCTGCAAGTGATGGATGATTAACCTTCTCTACCTTTGGATGATTACTCAGGAATTCAACAACCTTCTTGGTGTTCTCTGCGTGTCTGTCAAGACGAAGTGATAATGTCTCAACGCCCTGAAGAAGAAGGAATGCATTAAATGGTGAAATTGTTGCACCTGTATCTCTTAAAAGGATAGCTCTGATAAATGTAACAAAAGCTGCAGGACCTACCGCATCATAGAATGATACTCCATGATAGCTTGGATTAGGAGCTGCAATATTAGGATATTTGCCGCTTGCCTTCCAATCAAACTTTCCTGACTCAACAATAATTCCACCAAGAGTTGTTCCATGACCACCGATGAACTTGGTTGCTGAATGAACAACAATGTCTGCACCATGCTCAATTGGTCTGATAAGATAAGGTGTGCCAAAGGTGTTATCAACAACAAGCGGAAGTCCATGCTTGTGTGCGATCTCTGCAATAGCATCAATATCAGGAATGTCGCTGTTAGGATTTCCAAGAGTCTCAATATAAATTGCTCTTGTGTTATCCTTGATTGCGCCTTCAACCTCTGAAAGGTTATGTGCATCAACAAATGTAGTCTCAATGCCATACTGCGGAAGTGTATGCGCCAACAGATTGTAGCTTCCTCCATATATAGTCTTCTGAGCAACAATGTGTCCACCGTTTGCTGCAAGTGCCTCTATTGTATATGTAATAGCTGCTGCTCCTGAAGCAAGTGCAAGTGCTGCGCTTCCGCCTTCCAATGCCGCAATTCTCTTCTCTAACACATCCTGTGTTGAATTTGTAAGTCTTCCGTAAATGTTACCTGCATCAGCAAGACCAAATCTGTCTGCCGCATGCTTGCTGTTGTGGAACACATATGATGTTGTCTGATAAATAGGAACCGCACGTGAATCCGTTGTCGGATCTGCCTGTTCCTGTCCTACGTGTAACTGTAATGTTTCAAATCTGTAATCGCTCATAATCTTAATCTCCTTTTCTATTTCCTAGTTGTTTTGTATGTTTTATGAGCAAATATTATCACACAGTTATTCACTTGTAAAATCCATAAATACTATTATTGGCTATAGATTTTACCTATAGCCAATAATTCACTGTTTGTTTTTTATTGTAATCATGCTGCTTTATTATGTTCTGGTGTTTATATCATCTAAGCCTAAATGATTATATAATCTCTCCGTAATCCATATCCATCGCCAGCACAAACCGGTAGTCTGGATACTTTTTGCATAATTCCTCCAATATGTTGTTAAATACTTCCTGACGACTTTCAGCTTCAAAACTTATCACAACATCGAATCTGACCATTTTATCTTTCTCATTGTAGTAAAAGCCATGTATCTGTTTCACATGATCGTGGGAAAGCACACATTTACTAATCTCTTCCCTTAATTTCATAGCATTAGAATCCTTGGTATTAACAGAATAAATGCCAACTGCAGTAAGTATCACCTGATGTTTCTCATAAACTTTAACAACTATCGCTCTGGTCAGTTCGTCAAGTCCCGTAATAGTAAAGCTGTCATCCAGCTCTATATGAATAGAGCCGTTATAAGTATCAGGTCCATAATTATGAAGTATCAGATCATATGCTCCCTTAACCTCAGGAAATTCTATTACTGTTTCCTTGATTGCCTGTAACAGTTCTACATCACCCGGTTCTCCTAGTAGTTTCGAAACAGTTTCAGATAGCATCTCCAAACCCGTCTTAATAATAAGTGCGGAAATAATTGCACCAAGATAAGCCTCTAATGACACACTCAACAGAGTGAAAACAACCGCAGCCACAAGTGTTGCAGAAGAAATCACGGAATCAAGAAGTGCGTCCTTACCGGAATTAACAAGCGAATCTGAATTGACCTTTTCACCGGTCTGCTTGACAAACAAACCAAGAACAATCTTAACAAGCACCGCAATCCCTACGATAACAATTGAGATTACGGAGTATTCCGGCTTCTCAGGATGTAAGATCTTTTTCACAGATTCGGTAAATGATGTTACACCGGCATAACATACGATAAGCGCTATCACCAATGAACTTAAATATTCTACCCTCCCATAGCCAAACGGATGCTTCTTATCCGGCTCTTTTCCTGCCAACTTAGTACCGATTATAGTAATCACGGAACTTAATGCATCAGACAGGTTATTAACCGCATCAAGTACAATTGCAATGGAGTTGCTCAAAAGTCCTATAACTGCTTTAATAATCGCGAGAAAGACATTAGCAGCAATTCCGATCACACTTGTCCGTATTATTAGTTTTTCCCTCTTGTTTACTTCATCATTAAGCATATAATATAATCCTTTCAAATACCGGGTATTATTATCATTCTCCTAACTGCTCTTCAACAGCCTGTCTTACCTTATCCATATCTTCTGTAGGTTCAAATCTAGCGACCACCTTACCCTTACGGTCTACTAAGAATTTTGTGAAGTTCCATTTGATATAAGCCTTATCACCAAACTTCTTGTTATTCATATTAGAGAACTTCTCAAGTGAAAGATTCTTAAGTCCTTTTCCAAATCCGACAAATGGTTTCTCAGTTGCAAGCCAGGCAAAGAGTGGATCGGCTTCATCACCATTGACATCAATCTTTGCAAACTGTGGAAACTCCGTACCAAACTTCATAGTACAGAATTCATGTATCTCATCCTCAGAACCCGGAGCCTGTCCTGCAAACTGATTACAAGGAAAATCAAGGATTTCAAACCCCTTATCTTTCAGATCCTTATACATTGCCTCAAGTGGATCATAATGTGGTGTAAACCCACAGCCCGTAGCAGTGTTAACAACAAGCAGAACCTTTCCTTCATATTCATTCAAACTCACTTCATTTCCTTTTCTGTCCTTTACCGTAAAATCATAAATAGTTGCCATAATGATTCCTCCTTCTAAAAATAAGACTATTTCTCCATGTTCCCTAACGCCTTGTACAAAATCACATACAAGCTTTCAAACTCTTCCTTTGAAAGCCCCATACATTCAGCGATTGCCGGCGGTATAGAAATTGCTTTATCTTTGAGTTTCTTACCTTCCGGTGTAAGTGTAAGCGTAAGAAGTCTTTCATCCTCTGCACTTCTCTCTCTTATAAGATATCCCATCTGATTAAGACGCTTAAGTACCGGTGTAAGTGTTCCGTAATCAAGATGAAGATACCCTGCCAGCTCACGTGATGAAACAATTTCCTTTTCCCACATTACCATCATTACGATATATTGCGTATACGTCAGGTTCAGCTTCTTTAGATATGGTCCATATTGTCTGACCAACTCCTTAGAGCAGGCATATAGCGGAAAGCAAACCTGATTCTGTAATTTAAGAACATCATATTTTTCTCCTGTTTTCTTTTTCACAAATCAGCCGCCTCCTTTAATTCGTTTTTGCCAAATTCACTTGCGCACGATTATTATAGCTTACGAAATTATTTTTGTCAAGTTCAAATGTTTTGATAAGTTTTTATATAATAAGGAACGAAGTTTCTTATTATATAATAAAGGGACACAACCGTGTCCCTTATAATCCATAAAAATCTTAATACTGCTCTTCCGCAAAGGCTAACCCATTACTCTTCTTCATCAAGTCTCTCTTCTATATCATTTACAGGCTCTTTAAGTCCTTCTATTGTTATCCCGTTTTTCTGTGCATAATCCCATAACGCTGCATGAATTGCCTCTTCAGCAAGTAACGAACAGTGCACTTTAACAGGAGGCAGACCGTCAAGAGCCTCCATAACAGCTTTATTGGTAACTTCTAATGCCTCATTTACAGTCTTGCCTTTGACAAGCTCTGTTGCCATCGAGCTTGTCGCAATAGCTGCCCCACAACCGAATGTCTTGAATTTGACATCCTGTATTATCCCATTATCATCGATATCAAAGTACATTCTCATGATATCGCCACACTTCGCATTTCCAACCGTTCCAACACCGCTTGGATTCTCTATCTCTCCAACATTTCTTGGATTATTGAAATGATCCATTACCTTTTCGCTATACATAATTATATTCTCCATTTCTGTTATTCTTTATTTTTTTGACAATTGCGAAACTCATATTTGTTGAGTTATGCTTTATACATATTGTACAGAGCAAAAGAAAAAAATAGAGTTTCGCATTTACCTGCTGTTCTTTACAAAATCTTCATATAACGGCGACATTCCTCTTAGTCTTTCCACTATTTTTTTAAGATTATCTACAACAAAATCTATATCCTCAAGAGTTGTCTCTTCCGATAACGATAATCTGACAGATCCATGCGCTATCTCATGCGGAAGTCCGATTGCAAGCAATACATGACTTGGATCAAGTGAGCCCGATGTACATGCCGAACCGCTTGATGCGCAGATACCTTGCTGATCAAGCAGGATAAGCAATGACTCACCTTCGACAAATCTAAAGCAGAAACTTGCATTGCCCGGAAGCCTGTCCGTTCTGTGTCCGTTAAGCCTTGAATACGGAATCTCATCTAACACCCTCTCAATCAAATGATCTCTAAGACTTTGTTCTTTGTTAATTATTTTCTCCATATTCTCACCGGCAAGCTTTGCTGCTACACCAATTCCAACAATTCCTGCTGTGTTGTGGGTTCCGGCACGTCTGTTCCTTTCCTGTGCTCCTCCATGAATAAATGAACCTATCCTGACACCTTTTCTGATATACAAAAGACCGATTCCCTTAGGACCGCCAAGTTTATGACCACTCGCAGAGAGCAGATCGATATTCATCTCATCGACATTTATCGGAATATGACCGTAAGCCTGTACAGCATCCGTGTGGAACAGCACCTTATGCTCATGTGCAATCCTTCCGATTTCTGCAACGGGCTCTATTGTTCCTATCTCGTTATTGGCAGTCATTATACTTATAAGAATCGTATCATCCCTGATTGCTTTTTCAAGTTCTTCAAGTGAAATCTTTCCATCCTCGTCTACGCCAAGATATGTCACCTCATATCCCTGCTTTTCAAGATATTCACAGGTATGGATTACCGCATGGTGCTCAATCGCGCTTGTTATAATATGTTTTCCTTTACCGGCATGAGTCTCAGCAATTGATTTGATAGCCCAGTTATCAGACTCACTTCCTCCGGCCGTAAAGAATATCTCTTCAGGCTTTGCACCTATAAGATCTGCTGCTCTTTTTCTTCCTTGATCTACGCCCTTACGTGCCTCCTGTGCAAATGAATATATAGCCGAAGGATTACCATAATTTTCGCTGAAATAAGGCAATATCTCCGTAAGCACTTCTTCTTTAACACGTGTTGTTGCTGCGTTGTCCAAATATATTAGTTTACTCATTCTATACACTCCTTTAAAATTATTAGTATTTTATTATGATGAGAGTATCATTAAGTCAAACTGCTTTTTGTGCAAGAGCAAAGCAGTTATGTATTTTAATACTTATATCACATATTGGTCGATATGTAATTCCATCTGCCATGATAACATGTCATCAAGTGTTATACCTTCAAGCACCTCATTAAGTGCCTGATCTAGTCTCCCCCACAGCCTGTAATTAACACAGGTTGTTTTGTTCGGACATGGTGTACTGTTTTCTCCATAACAATCGGTGGGATTCATATTGTTTTCAACCGCTCTTATAATTTGTCCAACAGTATATTTCTCCGGCGGATACGTTAATGAATAACCACCGTTTTTACCTCTCACGCTATTAACTAACTTTTCTCTATGCAGACCCGATACAATCTGTTCAAGATATTTTTCGGAAAGGTTTTGTCGTTTTGCCACATCCTTAAGTCTTACCAATTCACCCGAATTGTGTTCTGCTATGTCAAGCATAATCTTTAATGCATTTTTGCCTTTAGTCGATATAATCATAATTTCTCCTAACCATACATTTTCAATCCCCTCTATATATGAATTTCTTGTTTGCATATTATCATACTATGTTAGTAGGATTTTGTAAAGCACTTTTTATATTTTCTTTAATGATGTGTAAAGCCTCACAGTTAATAGACTGTAAGGCTTTATGTATCGTCAAATATACATTAAACTTAAATATAATACATATCTTTGGGAAGAACTCGGGATAAAAACTCTTTTGTTCTCTCCTCTTTAGGTGATACCAATATCTTATCCGGGGTTCCTTCTTCAACTACAACACCGCCATCCATGAACACTACCCTGCTTGCAACTTCCTCAGCAAATGATATCTCATGGGTTACAACTATCATCGTTATCCCACGCTTAGCTACCTTCTTTATCAGATCAAGTACCTCACCCACTAATTCAGGATCAAGTGCCGATGTCGGCTCATCAAAAAGTATTACTTCAGGATTAAGGACAACAGCCCTTGCAATTCCTACTCTCTGCTGTTGACCGCCCGAAAGTTCGGAAGGATACGCATCCTTCTTATTGATTACTCCAACCCACTCAAGAGCTTCTAATGCTCTTTCCATTGCTTCCTGTTTTGGAATCTTTCTGGCTACAGTAAGACCTTCCATTACATTCTCAAGTACCGTCTTATTCGCAAAAAGATTATAATTCTGAAATACAAAAGCCATATTTTTTCTAAACTCGTTGATCTGCTTTTTTGTTGCCTTCTTAAGACTTACCTCTTTATCCCCAAGAGTTAAGGAGCCTCCATCTGCTTTTTCCAAAAAGCTGATGCAACGAAGAAGAGTTGTCTTACCGGATCCTGAGGGACCAAGTATAACTACAACCTCTCCATCCCCTATATCCAAAGAGACATCCTTAAGCACCTCAAGGTCTCTAAAGCTTTTTTTCACATTTTTAATTTCAAGCATCGCTATCCTCTCCTACCTGGCACTCTTATATCTTGTTACAGATTTTTCAATATATTTAATCATAATCTCTACAAAAAAGATAAATATTACATATACGAAAAATGCATCTATATACATTTCAAGATATCTTGTTGTCATTCCGCCTATGATCTTGGCTCTTCCCATTACTTCCGTCACTGACATTGTAAATGCAAGCGAGGTTGACTTAATTACATCCACAATTACATTGCCAAATATAGGCAATGCTACCGTCAAAGCCTGTGGTAATATTATCTCTTTATACACTTGCCATTTACTTAAACCTACCATATATCCGGCTTCCTTTTGTCCTTTATCCACCGATAGTATTGATGAGCGTACCGCTTCCGTCAAAAATGCTGTCGCCGATAACGATATAGCTATATACCCATACCAGATCGGATCAATATCATATATATTAATATTTTTTCCGGTCGATGTAAAAAATGTATTCAGCCAGAACGGAATAAGTGCGTATATCATAAACATCTGTAACAACACAGGTGTACCCTTAATAATTGAAAGATAAAGTCTTACAAGCCTGGTTATAACAGGTATTCTCTTAATTTCGGCGGCCGCAAACAGAATGGAAAAAGGAATAGCTATCAAAAGAGCACCGATAGTAAGCTTTATTGTAACCGGAAGATATGCTGCAATATCTATTAAATTGTCCACCATCGTTTTTGTGTCTAGCATATTTTCTCCTTCTTCCTTTTATTTCTAAGTGACTTTTCCCACATCTTGAATGCTTTTTCAAGAATAAATGTACAAGGCCAATATATAAAAGTCAGGGCAAGATAAAGCTCCAAATTATATACATTTGCCTTAAGTCCTCCAAGGTACATTCCTCTCCCTAAAATGTCGTGAAGACCTATGGTATATGCAAGAGCACCTTCTTTGATCATGAATATAAATATATTTCCGAAGTTAGGCAAAGCCACGACAAATCCTTGTGGAAAAACAATTCGTCTTATCGCTGTAAACGGAGTAAGTCCAACCATTACAGCAGCCTCATATTGTCCTTTAGGAACAGCCAGATATGAAGTCCTTATTATTTCTGACATAGAAGAGCCAAGCAGAAGTGAGAATGTAACAATAACATAGACTATCGTGTCTGTATCTTCCAATATTATCCCAAAGCTGTTTTCAACCCACATCGGAAGTCCGTAATATATAACAAAAAGTAAAACCACAGATGGGACAGAGCGGAAAATCGTTACATAAAGACTACCGATCACTTGTAAAGCTCTTTTTTTAGACAATCTAAGCATTGCAATACCTATTCCGATAAAAAAGCCAAACAGAACCGAACCAACAACATACGTCAATGTCACCGAAATATATGGCAGTATCTTAACGAAAAACTCTGTAAACATATCCCATCTGAAAGCTCTCATTCTTTTACGTCACCTCATTACTAATAGTCTGTCTGTTTTCATCACTCTGAATCGTACTTAAATGCATCATATCCATAGAATTTCTCTGATAACTCAGTTAATTTACCTTCCTCACGAAGCTTACCAAGCACCTCGCTTATAGCCTCTGCAACCTCCGGTTCATCCTTTCTGATTATCGGATAAGTATATACCGAACGGCAGTCATAGAAGTCTAACTTTTCATCATAATCATGCAATTCTCCATCCTCTGATGTCACAAGCTGCTCGTAATAATTCTTTGGCCATACCGCAAAATCATATCTTCCCTCTGCAACCCAGCCAATAGAATTCATAAACGAATCTGCACTGTCAGTTGCCTCAAGCTCAATCGGATTATCCGGATTTTCCTCATTGTATTTATATACAACATAGTAGAGTCCATCACCCGCAAGGATCGGAGATAACTTTAATCCTGCCTCAGCAGCACTTGCAAAGTCTGTAACTCCTTCTGTTCCCTTAGGAAGAATAATTCCAACAAGTGATGCTCCAAGCGGATTTTCAGGAAGTGCATAAGCCTTATCACGCTCTTCCGTATAGAAAGCATTAGATATTACAAGATCATATTTTCCTGCGCTCAATCCTGCATATTGCGCATCCTGTGACGTTGGCTCGCCAAACTCAAACTCATATTGAGGAAGTGCCTCATCAACAAGCTTTAATACCTCAATCTCATAACCGGTCAGATTACCGTCTTCATCCTCATACTGAAGCGGATATGAATTAGTCTGCCATGCAACCTTGATCTTCTGTACCCCATCCGAACCTTCTGCATCGTCTTTTAGATCAGTTTTTTCATCCTGAGTCTCTTCTTTAACAGCTACTTTTGCTCCCTCTGTTTTCTTTGTGCAGGCTGTGCTGCTAAGCGCTAATGTAAAAATAAGTCCTATTGCAATCGTTTTCTTTATATACTTTCTAATCTTCATCATGAATCCTCCTAAAATGCAAAACTCTCATCGTTTCTCTTCATATTCTATAATTTTATTGACCGCATCCTCTATGGTCATATTTGTCTCCAAACACTCAAACTGATATCTGGCAAGGACACGCTGCGGATGAGGTCCTATCTTACTTATAAGCAGATATTTACAGTCTTTTAATTTCTCTGCTATATATGTCACCTTCATCTCATCATGACCCCAACATCGAGTCTCACCCGTGTTCTCAATCCCCGGAAAATTAATTTCCTGAATACGTTCGACCTCCCACGTCTTATCAGACATATTAACGTTGATCACACGGTAAATGTTCGCATGACCAAAATGTGCGTCAATGCTTACGCCCTCCGTAGATGCCGCTGCAATCTTAAAACCATCCATAACAACACCTGCCTTAATGATCTGCATGAGTGGTATTGGTTATCATACCATCTGCAAATAATCCGCTGTATATATCCTCGATAAGAGTCAATCCTCCGTTATAGCCGACATAACTCTTATTAAGTATTACTCTGTCTGTAATAGGAAGTGACAACCTCACCAATATACTCTCATTCCTTGATGTTACCATCTCCTTATCCCAGCTGCTTCCAAGAACAAGTGATCTCACTTTACTGTCATCAAGTTTCTTTTCAATATCATTTTGAATCACTTTGTTATCACCTTCAAAAACAATATTGCCTTCGTATCTTACATCTATATCTTTTAATAGCGACTCTACCAGCTCTTTTGACTTAACATCAGGGTTATCAATGTCATAAAATCCTTTAGGAGTAAATCCCAATTCTTCTATTACAAACTTGCTCGTACCTATACCATATGTACTGTCTGCAACAGTATATAAATGATATGGCAGATAACATCCAAAATCAGATACCAGATCTCCGAATGATACAAAATAATTCTTGTATCTTCTCTCCTCTGCTGCAATGAATTTTTCAACATCAGTAGAATCAAGCTTTGCAAAGTCAGCAATCTGTCTTAAAAAACGGCTCGTTTCCTTAAGTCCTACCGGAAGTACAGGCACATGGAGATATGGAGTCTTATAAATGCTCTCTAATTTTTTAGCTGTAGAAAGTCCTACCCAAGGAGACAACACAAGATTAAATTCCGCATTAGGTATGTTCATCCATTCTGAAAATCCTTCACTTGACGAACCATATAGAATATTGACCTTAATACCAATTCCTTCAAGAAGGCGCTTGATCTCGTATAGATCTCCTCTCCAATATGCATCCTGGAAAGGAACAACCGAAAATACATTCACAAGACCTTTCTCAACATTTGCCTTAGGTACTTCGTATGATATGTACTGGTCAATTATTGCATTTACCACAAGCTCATGACCCGCATAATTATTACCTCTAAATCCGGCTGCATCCACGCCTACAACAGGATATCCCTCATCTGCAAACTCACATGCGATCTGTTTAACATCATCTCCAATAATACCTGCTGAACATCCGGCAAGTATTACATAAAGAGATCCGTTCATAACCTTAAGCGTACCCTCAACCGTTGCACGTAGTTTCTTCTCTCCACCAAAGATTACCTCTGACTGGGTAGAATTGGTACACGATATCTGTCCTCCTCCGGCATAGCCTTCGCCCTGATATCCTGCACCATTACCAAGATATGAAAACTGTCTTGCAGCACATCCCGGTCCTGCATGAACAATAGGTATTCCTTTATCTATGGCAAGCACTGTCTGCAAGCCTCCCAAAGCACATGAAAATTTTGCCTGCTCTATCAAATGACTCATGCTTTTTCTCCTTTCTCGAAGTAGAACGGATCTTCCTGTTCTCTCCACCATTTACTGTAAGGAAATTCGTTATACTCAGATAGAGTCTTTAATATTCCCTTAGTTTCTATAAGTGCAAGAAGTCTCTTTCCTGTTGTTATGATTCCATCATAACCTGCACTTATATTGGTCTCTCCCTCTAACAACGAAGGAATACCAAGTTTTCCACCAAGAATTGTCATGTTCATATGTCTCACGATCATCACATCCGGTTTCAATTTTTCCAATATCTTCAACACCTGATACGGCTGCTTATTACATACTGAGAAATTCTCTATATCTCCGTTCTTCTTAACGAGCGCCTCAAGCGTATCCTCTGTTTCCTTTGAATCAACCATCATATCATGATGGAGTGTTGTCATTCCAACAAGCTCCATTCCCAAATCTGAAACAACACTACCTACGTTATGTGCATAGGCATCTCCGGCAAAAACATAGATCTTTTTTCCTGCCAGTTTTTCTCTAAGCCGTTCAAGTTCAGGTGCTATTCTCTCGTGTTCGGATTGTATTACATCTTCAACAAGATCCTCTGTTCCAGTATAAGATGCTACTTCTCTTAACCAGTTATCTGTCCAGTCTATTCCAAATGGTGCAGGAGATTTTACCTTAGGTACTCCGAATTCGCTCTCAAGTACACTAGATACATAAGTTCCAAGAGTCTCACATATATGTGCCGAACAAGCTGCCTCAGGCATTCTTGATATTCTTTCCACATCCGCAAGCGGCACGAGATAATTAGGCTTAAGACCTAACTTCGAAAGCAATGGAGTAAATGTATCACTACCAAGGAAGTTGAAAACATTTACTAATTTCTTATTTTTCTCCGGCTGCTCCTTTACAAGATTCTTAAGTATTCCATGATAAGCAGCATCAAAACCTGATGACCAGATCTTTGATTTAAAGCCCTCACAATAGATTGGTATTATGGGGATGTTATATTCCTCCTGCATATCAATGGCAACACCCTCTATGTCATCACCGACAATTCCGGCAGCACAGGAAGAATGAACAAATATCGCAGAAGGTGAAAACCTCTTAACAGCCTCGGTGATTGCTTCTTTAAGCTTATTTACCCCACCGTATACAGTATCCTTTTCTGAAATATTACTACAGATCACTCTTACCTTATCCGGTTCCTGTCCCCTCTCTATCGAGGCATTTCTAAACTGTGTATCATTAAGCGGTGTGTTTGCAAAACAGCCCATTGGTGAATGAACCACAACCGCTGCGTCTCTGACAAAGTAGGTGATTGTTGCCGCTGTCATCTGCGCACAATCACTACACTGGCTATAACTTCTTTCCTTGCATGAAAAGTTCTCGGTTCCATGTGCCTTTGCAAGCTCGCTTGCCTTTCCTGAATAATATATTATTGATTTAAGCCTGTTTTCTCTGATGGTCACTTCGGATTGTGCTAATCTATTGCTCATCATTTCATCCTCCTAAATATTTGCGTCAAATCTTGTAGTCATCAGCCGATTCCATAAGTCCATACTCAAGCAAAATCTCTTCAAGTCTGTCTCCGGTCATTGGTGTCGGAATTGTAAATTCATCGTTGTTGATAAGTGCTTCTGCAAGATTTCTGTATTCCTGTGCCTGATTTGAATTAGGCTTATATTCAATAACTGTCTTTCTGTTGATCTCTGCGTGCTGTACAATGTTATCTCTGGGGACAAAGTATAACAATTTCGTTCCCAGTTCTTTAGAAAATGCACGCAAAAGATCTAACTCTCTGTCTACATTACGGCTGTTACAAATGATGCCGCCAATTCTTACGCCACCGCTTCTCGCATACTTCTTGATACCCTTTGCGATATTGTTTGCTGCATATAATGCCATCATCTCGCCACTGGCTACTATGTATATCTCCTTTGCCTTACCCTCTCTGATAGGCATCGCAAATCCTCCACACACTACATCACCAAGTACATCATAGAAAACAAAATCCAAATCATCTGTATAAGCACCAAGGTTCTCAAGCAAGCCGATTGAAGTAATGATTCCTCGTCCTGCACAACCAACTCCCGGTTCAGGACCGCCGCTCTCTACACATCTTGTTCCCAAAAAGCCCTCTCTCATGATCTGATTAAGCTTAACATCTTCACCCTCATCTCTTAATGTATCAAGAACAGTCTTCTGTGCCAGTCCTCCAAGAAGAAGTCTTGTTGAATCCGCCTTAGGATCACATCCCACTACCATTACTTTCTTTCCTGCCTCAACAAGTCCTGCAGTAAGATTCTGTGTAGTTGTTGATTTTCCAATTCCACCTTTTCCATAAATTGCTATCTGTCTCATTTTTAATAATTCCTCTCTTCCCTTTTTGTATTATCCATGCGAAAATGTCTCTTTAACATTTACTCTCTTAAAATATATCTGTTGCCCGTATTCACTCTTTCCGGGAACTCCTACTGCATCAGCACGACAATGCTTGCAGTGTCTGAACACATCTATGTATTTTCCAGCCTTTACTCTTGCTGCATCTATCTCAGGACAGGTCGGCGGTTTCATATCTTTTAACTCAAATTGTGGTATAAGCGGGATTATGTTATATATCTTGGCTCCACATTCAGAAACTGCTTTGGCAATCTCTTCTATATGTTCGCCGTTTATTTCCGGTACAAGCACTGTATTGACTTTGACCGTCATTTCGCTCTGTGCCACTTTTTTTATTCCTTTAAGCTGATTCTCTATCAATATCTTTGCAGCATCTACACCTTCTATCCGTCTGCCATGATATATTATGAACTTGTTAAGCTTTGCTTCGATTTCCGGATCTACTGCGTTAACAGTTACTGTAAGTGAATCAATACCCACATCTATCAGCTCATCTGCCCTCTCATCTAACAGTAATCCGTTTGTACTCATACATTTTATGAGGTTAGGAAAATGTTTCTTAACGATTCTAAATGTTTCTATCGCATAGTCCGTTGCCAACGTATCTCCGGGACCTGCTATTCCACAGACCTTAATGTCCGGACAAAGCTCTAATGCCTTACTTATTACTTCTATGCTTTCCTCCGGTCTGATAACCGTTGATGTTACCCCAGGTCTTTCCTCAGTTTCATTAACCTGTCTGTCACAGAAGGCACATCCTATATTACATCCGGGACTTACTGGCAGATGAATTCTTCCTGCATTGTTCTTCTGTCCGCCAAAACACGGATGCGATTGTTGAAGATTCTCATATGTATTAGCAATCAAATTATTCTCCCTCACTTTTCATGTTGTCTGTTGGCTATTTTTATATTCCTCTATTCCTATCTGTTTAATGGGTTATTGAGAAATATACTACAATAAGTTTTATTAGTCAATAACTATTTTTGTATTTATTAAAATACATTTGATAATTTTGTAAGTGCCTCTGCTAATACACTCCGTGGGCAAGCTACATTTATTCGTTGAAAACCTTTTCCTCTCTCACCAAAGATTTCACCGCTATCAAGCCACAATCCAGCCTCGTGAATAATCCTTCTGTCTATTTCCTCATCAGAAAGTCCTATTTTTCTAAAATCAAGCCACATCAGGTATGTAGCCTGAGTATCAAACACCTTAATATGTGATATATTTTTTTGTATATAATCTCTTGTATATTCAATATTATCCCAAATATAACTTCTAACAGCCTCTAACCATTCATCTCCGTATTGGTAAGCCGCAACACATGCAAATATTCCTATTGCATTAGCCTGACTGTAACCAAACGCGTCAATCTGTTTTCTAAGCCTGTACCTTAGATCTTTATTGGTAACGATTATGTTTGAGATCTGTAAACCTGCTATATTAAAGGTCTTTGTAGGTGACGTTAGAGTTATTGTAATATCCGAGATTTCCGAACTGATACTTGCAAAAACAATATGCCTTTTCTTCCATTCAAAATCAGCATGTATCTCATCACTTACTACTATCACACCGTGTTTAAGACATATATCCCCTATTGTTTTCAGCTCGTTGAAACTTAACGATTTACTTCCCGGATTATGCGGATTACACAAAAGATATAATTTAATATTATTATCTATTATCTTCTTTTCAAAATCATCAAAATCAATTCCATAAGATCCGTCATCATTTTCAACCAGATCACTGCTTACAATTCGTCGCCTGTTGTCATTTATAACCTCATGAAACGGATAATACACCGGATTGTTAATAAGAACTGCATCTCCTTCCTTGGTATAACAGTTGACTGTTGCGGCTAACGCCATTACTATTCCTGGCGTTTTAATCAAACTCCTCTCTTCGTCAACGTTCCAATCATATCGCCGCTTCATCCAGTTCTTAACAATCGCAAAATAATCTTCGTCTGTCTCTGTATAACCGTAAATACCATGTTCAGCAGACTGTTTTACTGCATCTTCAATATAGGAAGATACTCTAAAATCCATATCAGCCACCCACATCGGAAGAATGTCCTTTGGCATCTTTCTTCTTTTTGCAAAATCATATTTAAGGCTCTTTGTTCCGTATCTGTCTATAACTTTATCAAATTCTAGATTCCTCTCACTCATATCACTTCACCTCAAATGCATTTTCCAAATCAGCTAATAAATCATCTGCATTTTCAATACCGACAGATAATCTTAACATTCTGTCAGTCAGACCATTCTTAAGTCTTTTTTTCTCCGGAACGTCTGCATGCGTCTGGGTAACGGGATACGTCATTAACGACTGTGTTCCCCCAAGGCTCTCTGCAAACTTTATAAGCTGTATCTTAGAAAGTATTCTTTTTGCAAGATCACTGCTCTCGCATTCAAAGGTGATCATTGCACCAAAGCCTCTTGCCTGATGCTTCATAATCTCATAACCCGGATTCATCACAAGTCCCGGATATATAACTTTCGTAACTTTGGGACATTTTGAAAGCCACTTGGCAATCTTAGCTGCATTATCGCATGCTTTATCCATCCTCACTGCCAGAGTCTGTATACCTCTAAGTACAAGCCAGCAATCAAACGGTGCAAGTCCCGCTCCTGTAGTCCTCAACAAAAAATCAAGTTTGTCACTAATTACTTTATCCTTTGTGATCAGAAATCCTGCCAGTGCATCGTTGTGACCACAGAGATATTTGGTTCCGCTGTGAACAACAATATCAGCACCTAGTAACAATGGATTTTGAAGATATGGTGACATAAACGTATTGTCAACGATCAGCAATATATCTCTTGCTTTTAGTTTTTCTGATAGTGCTTTAATATCCGTAACATTCATCATCGGATTTGTTGGTGTTTCCACATAGACAGCCTTGGTATTTTCCTTAATATGAGGAATCACCTCCTCTTTGCAAATATCAAGCGAAGTAAACTCTATGCCGTTCTTCTTATTCACATTATCAAAAAGTCTTATACTTCCACCGTACAGATCATTATCAACAATCAGGTGATCTCCCGGTTTAAATAATTCCATAAGGGCCGTAATAGCTGCCATACCGGAAGAATATGCAAAAGCACGATCACCTCTTTCCAGAGAACATACTACATCTTCAACTCGCTCCCTTGTAGGATTTCCGGCTCTCGAATAATCAAATCCTGTGCTTAAACCCACACCCTTATGTACAAATGTAGCCGTCTGATATATTGGAAAAGATAGGC
>CAMHMG010000008.1 GCA_946186175.1 uncultured Clostridia bacterium
ATACAGTACAGCATCCCTCAAAACCTTTCATCATGTACGAATGAGAATAATTATCATGTGCACTATTGTGTGCTGCAATTTTGGGATTATTACCACCATCATTAGATACACAAATTGCCGCGTGTTTTGTTCCAGTATGGGATGTTGCATAATCACTTCTCGTTGAATAAAAAACTGGGTTTCCCGGTAATATTTGGTCAGGTCTTGGATTATATATAATTGTATATCCTTTATTCACCAGATAATCTTTTAATGATGTAGTTGTCCAATTATTCCATCCTGTTTGTGGATCAACTCCAACATTAGGTCCCCACTTACTATCATTAGGCAATCCCCCTGCCGTTAAACATTTTGATACGAACTCTGCACATTGTCCAACCCCATCATATGCATGAGCATGGGCATAATCAATCGCCGCTTGAGCAGAATATCCATTTTGAGATTGGTTCGTTTGAGTTGCCGGCGTCAACTCATAATACGCCGTACCATTCCTTTCAAAACTACTTCCTTTGGGCACAACACTAATCTGTATAGCTTCAGCTCTTAATCCTCCATAAACCGTTCCCGAAGGCTCACCGTTTGCTGCCCATCCAAGCCAGCCTTTATCTTGTACATGCATTCTATAATAAATGTCAAAATATTTTGACATAGTATCATTAAGTTTTATCTGTATGGCTTCCATCTGCCTTCTATCACCTGTTGTTCCGGAAATTTCTCCACCATTTTTCCAGCCCTGCCAGCCTATATTAGCAAGATGCGAATTATATGTTATTGCATTTTTACCATCAAAGCCGTTAAATGTTATCTTAATAGCTTCTATAGCTTTAGACTGTCCTGTTGTACCTGCCGTCTGTGCATCTCCAACTTCATTTTGCCATCCAACATCTTCGACATGTGCCTGATATGTAAGTTTTGGAGTTTGTAAACTACTGCTACCACCCACATCAAATGAAGCATTTTTCTCTATAATATTTATCTGTATGGCATCAATTGCCAACCCAAATCCGGTCGATCCTGATATTTCCCCATTTTTAGCCCAGCCTAACCAACCATATCCATCAACATAAGTTCTGTAATAAATATCATAATATTTTGACATGGTATCATTAAGTTTTATCTGTATGGCTTCCATCTGCCTTCTCTCACCTGTTGTTCCGGAGATTTCTCCACCATTTTTCCATCCCTGCCAGCCTTTATTAGCAAGATGTGTATTATACGTTATTGCGTTTTTACCATCAAAGCCGTTAAATGTTATTTTTATAGCCTCTATAGCTTTTGATTGTCCTGTTGTGCCTGCTGTTTGTGCATTACCAACTTCACTTTGCCATCCGACATCTTCAACATGAACTTGATATGTTAATGTCGGAAGTTCATCATTTAGTTCATCCGTTCCCTGCTCGTCGGTTATTTGCTCATCTGCTCGTTCTTCACTTGTTATTTGTTCGTTTTTCGGCTGTTCACTCGTTGAATCTTCGTTGTTTGCCTGCTCACTTTTTTCTTGTTCACTCGGTATTTGCCCGTTGTTTGTCTGTTCGCTTGTTGGCTCTTCATTGTTTAGCTGCCCGTTTGTAGCTTGCTCACTCGGCATTTGCCCTTTGTTTGCCTTCTCACTCGTAGAATCTTCGTTGTTTGTCTGCTCACTTTTTGCTTGCTCACTCGGCACTTGCCCATTGTTTGGCTTCTGACTCGTTGAATCTTCATTGTTTGTCTGCTCACTTTTCGCCTGCTCACTCGTCGGCTGTTCTTTTTCCATTTTCCCGCTGATCGACTGATTGCTTACCGGTTGCTCAGTTGTTATTTGCTCATCATTCGTCTGTTTATTTGTTGGCTGTTCACTTTTCACCTGCTCACTTGTATTTTTTTCTTCGCTGTCTTCATCATAATCATAATCTAAATCATCATCATTCTCTTCTTCGACAGTAACTTTAATCTTTTTTGCTATTTTTTTACCTCTTTTGTTTTTTCCTTTACTAACAACAGTAACAACACACTTACCTACTGATTTTGAATATAAAATAATCTTACCGCTCCTTACTTTTGCCGTCAGCACCTTGTTATTAGATATTTTTAATTTGATTTTTTTGCTTGCACCTTTATAAGTATACACTTTATATTTAATCTGTTCTGTATCGCCTTTTCCCATCTCTAATTCTGTCTCTGACAAGGATATTTTCTTAACATATTTTGGAGTCGCAGCTTTCGCATTTATAGGAACGATGCCGATACTTCCAATTAACATAACCAAAGCAATAATCCACGCAAATAAATTTTTCCCAATCCCAATTCTTTCTCTTTTCAACATAACATATACCTCCTTGATCTTAGAATCCAAAACAAAAAGTGCCCACTACGGACACTTACACACAAATTGCAACCGGCTGCCATGTGAAAGGCCCTATAGCTTTGCGTCACAGACTTTCGTCTGCTTTGCCAAAAATATTAACAACATTTTAATAATCCATTACACACATGAATAAATCCACCAAGCAGTGAATATTCTATATGTTTATATCGTTATATATTATACGATATTTCCCATTATATTACAACTACTTTTCTTACATATAATCGTAATAAATACATACGATTTATAGGAGGTTTGGTATGGAAAGAGAGAAAGCAAATTTCGATATTCTTAAACGAATAGATGATGAAAGAATTAAGCGAAACTGGTCTGAATACGCCTTAGCAAAGAATTCGGATATAACACAATCAACCATTTCGACATGGTATAGAAAAAAATTGCAGCCTTCCGTTGCATCTATTGAGAAAATATGCACAGGACTGGGTATATCTTTGGCTGAATTCTTTAATGATGAAAGTTCCTATGTATATCTGACTCCACAACAAAGTGAAATTCTTAATCTCTGGGATGCATTAACTCCGGTTCAGCGTGAAAGTATTACCAACCTCTTACATGCTTTTCAAACTGAGAATTAATATATCCACCCCAATTATAGGAATCTCAAATAATAGACAAATATATCTTGACATTTGGTTCAAACAGATATATCATCAAAACCAAAGGGAACAACCGCCCACAAGGTGTGGTTCAACCCCCTAGTTTAGGTTTATCAGCCTAATCCTCGGAAGCCAAAGTCAAGGATTAGGCTGATTTTTATTTGCGCTTGTTATTCCTATCTATGTAGGCAAGCAATGCAATAATGAACGTATCATTGAGAATTAACAAAGTTAAGACTTCATATGTATTCATCATTAACACCACCTCCCCTCTTTGTTAAAAAGGGAGATTAACCACACCTTGAACACGATTGTTCCAAAAATATACTATATCAACCAAAGCAATTTGTCAATATTATTGTGGCAATCATTATCAGCAAGTTATTATATTCACAAACTCCTTTCAATCACAAAGTATTACCAATCTCTTACATGCTTTTTAATCTGAGAATTAAATATAAAATCCTTTGACACAACATCTATATGCCTATATAATAATCCCATTATATTAAGAAGGGAGACTTCCATGTACGAGTCATATAATCCATTTTTACAGATCATCAAATCTTTTGAGGGCATTGCCCACTCAGACACATATTACAAATTAAGAAAGCAGACCACAGGCAGCAAGATCCTATGTGCACTTATAGTAGCAGCTATATTAAACCTTATCACTTTCGGTATCGGTGCTGCAAAAATATGCGGGGATAAAGATTTATACGATTTTCTTAATGAGATGCCTAATTACTCATATGCAAACGGTTCTTTATTGGTTGACCAAAAATTCGAAGATAAATCATCCGATACTTATTTCCTGATTGACACTTCCGTTCCATACTATTACACCGGAACAGATGATAGCGGTATGTTCGGCGCAGTCAATGCTGATCCAATCATTCAAAAGATAGGGGATAATTCAGGTATACGAGATGCTATGATCGCCAGTGAAACCAACATCATCAGAGTCACCTATACTACCGGTCAGATACAAAACATCAAGTATTCTGAAATGGCTTCAATATTCAACATCCAGCCTTTCTCAAAATCATCCATACTGTCAGGCTATAAGGGATTTATTGGTAAATGGGCTGCTATACTCGGAGCAATATGGCTTCCTGTACAGTTTGCACTCATATTCTTTTCAGTTTTAATTTATTGTGTTATGGCTCAAATCGCCAAATCAATAATTAAGGCTGACGATGATTTCAACACAATATATTGGATCACCTTCTATGTCTACATTGCATTTACTATAATCAAGACACTTATAAAAAGTGTTAATCCATTTGGCAACGGACTTATCAACACCGCTTTCTTTGCCTTGATCATATTCATCATAGTTAAGACATTGAAGGCCGGCGATTCTGATACCGGTTCTACACAATTCGGATATGTCAATAACGATACTTTCCCGGATACATTTGATAGCCTGGACAGGTCTTCAAACAACACATATTCAAACAACAGTTATACAAATAACACTAATTCAAACACCTTTGACAACACAAACTCGTCTTATAATGATCCATTCCGACCACAACCGGAAGATACTAATGTGTATGTAAATGAAGAACCAGCGAAAGAGCCACAGACAGAAGCGCCTAAGTCAAAGACGGGACTGTCACTAAAGCAGTAACTGATTAATTACAAAACTCTATTTCAATGTTTTACCTTTGTACATATAGAATCTATACAATATGCACTAGTCATTATCATGAATCTAAGAGTTTTGCAATCACCTAATAACAGCAACATAAAAAGGAGAGAAATCATGGAACCGATAAAGCGATTAAAAAGAGAGCTTCGCGCTCAGGGAACAGTAATCGGATTATACAAAGATACTGTTGAAGTTAATGGTAACATTGCTGAATGGGATTACATCCATCATGACGGAGCAGCCTGCGTTGTGGCTGTAGCCAATAACGGCAAACTTCTTATGGTAAAACAATACAGAAACGCTTTAGACCGCTTCACCTTAGAGCTTCCTGCCGGGAAACTTGATTCACCTGATGAACCGACAATAGAATGTGCGACAAGGGAGTTAGAAGAAGAGACCGGATATAAGGCAGGGAAGATGGAATACCTTCTTACAGTCAACACAACCGTTGCTTTCTGTAACGAGAAGGTTGATGTGTACCTTGCAACAGAGCTTGAGAAAACCTCCCAGAATCTCGATCCTGAAGAAGAGATAAATGTTGAGGAGTGGGATATCGAAGATCTCAAGCAGTTGATATACGAGGGCAGGATGACCGACGGAAAGACAATTGCAGGAATCATGACATATGCAGCGAAATATTTGTAATCAATAATAATATATCTAAACTAATATCTATTCAGCTATGCTTAATATATCTAAATGGTTATAATATTCTAATAAAAAAAACACCGGACACCTGTACATTTATGTACATTGTTCAGTGTTTTTTCTACCTTTGCAACTATTATTGGTCAGGCAATTATGATACTCATAAAAACATATATTTGAGTTTCGACATCATCTGCTATTATCATTTTATCAGGAAAAAATACAAAAGAACAAGAATACCAAGCGCTATTCGATACCAGCCAAACGCCTTGAAGTCATGCTTCTTGATATATCCCATAAGGAACTTGATCGCAAACACCGACACACCGAATGCAACCACCATTCCGACCAGAAGGACAGCAAGCTCCGTGCCGGTAAATGCCAGCCCGAATTTCTTAAGCTTAACAAGACTTGCGCCGAACATAACCGGAATAGCTAAGAAAAAGGTGAATTCAGCCGCAATCTCCCTTGATGTACCAATAAGAATTCCACCAATGATAGTCGAGCCCGAACGTGAGGTTCCGGGAATCAATGAAAGCACCTGAAAAAGTCCGATCAGTATTGCATCCTTAAAGCTTAAAGTTTCCAAAGTTTTGACTCTTGGTTTTCTTTTCTTGTTGTAATTCTCAATTAT
This sequence comes from uncultured Clostridia bacterium, assembly GCA_946186175.1. Lineage (GTDB taxonomy): Bacteria > Bacillota > Clostridia > Lachnospirales > Lachnospiraceae > CAG-590. The sequence continues at coordinate 5,901 of CAMHMG010000008.1, forward strand.
GATAAATACAATACCATAAACTATAAGCGCTATCGCCACAACCGTAGCATTATAGAAATGCTCATCAATCCAGTCATCCAATGTAAGTCCCAATATCGCAGCAGGTATGCAGGCAACCATGATCTTTAACCACAGAACTATCTTATCCATGTGACAATAATTATCACAGAATTTCTGGAATTTCATCATCATTCCACTTTCAGCCTTATGTATAAACCAGCTTTCTTTGGGGGCATTTTTCTTAGTATGAAACGGCCACAGCTTTTCCCAGAAGATTACTACAACTGCAAGAATGGCGCCCAACTGTATAACCACATCAAACATCTCCATAAAGGCGTCACTCTGCTCTAAATGCACGAATTCGTTAACAAGGATCAAATGTCCCGTACTGCTTATAGGAAGCCACTCGGTAATCCCTTCAACTATTCCCAACAATATTACTTTTAACCACTCTATAAGTACCATCTTTGATTCCTCTCCAAATTATATAATCGTATCTATTCAGCTATGCTTCATAAATACGCGACAGGAATGGCGCCAAAGCACCTTCCGGTATTCCTGTCGTATCGTAGAATATACATTTTCTACGAATCTCGAAGTAAATGCGATATTCTACCTGAACAGTTACATATAATCATCATATGCACTGTGTATAATATATATCACAAGTATCTATTCAGCTATGCTCACCTGTGACATAGTACCACACATACATTAACTTTGCAAATACTCATTTTTTCTTGATATATACAATAAGCAAAGGAAGAGACAAACATAACTATCTCTTCCTCTCTATACGCTCATGTTCAATTGTTAAATACCTTGTTCAATCTTCTTAATTTTAAATTAGTCCATAATGTAAATATGTATAATCTTTGTAACTATTCAGATAGCATCTTGCCTGTCGCGTATCTATGAAGCATAACTGAATAAATACTAATCTTTATTAAAGGCCTGCTATTTTAGCCATCTCCTCAATACTCTTCCTGCTTACCATCTTGCCATGGTACTCGATTAAATCCTCCTTATCACCTGTAAAAATATCACATGGGGCATACTTCTTAAGTATAATAGCGTCCCCTTCTACAAAGATCTCAACCGGATCTTTTATGTCAAGACTTAAATTACGTCTTAACTCAATTGGCAAAGTTACGCGACCCAAATTATCTAGGTTACGGACAATTCCAGTTGTCTTCACAGAATCTCCTCCTTTCGCCCACAGGTATCTCACGCAATTGTACTGAATAACTGTAACATGAAAATCTTCTAAAATCAATAAAATAAAACCATTTTTTACAAAATGTTCATGTTTACAAAATTTGTATATATACATCATTTTACGAATTTTTATACATAAATAGACATATATTATAGATGATAAATGATTTATATGAAATGTATTTGAAATTATGCTTAATTATATATGGTCATTTCTTATAATCGCCGGAATTATGTTTGCATCATTTACAGGTAATATCGAAAATGTAAGCAACAGCATTATATCCTCTGCCAAAGATGCTATAGATCTGTTAATAGTAATGGCCGGCGTCGTTTCTATGTGGAACGGTTTTCTTACAATTGCAGATGATTCCGGACTTGTAAAATACCTGTCATATAAAATGAAACCCCTCCTGCGATTCTTATTTCCCAATATCCCAAAGGACCATGTTGCAAATGATTATATATGTGCAAACTTTATTGCCAATATATTAGGTCTTGGCTGGGCATGTACTCCAACAGGTCTTCAGGCTATGAAAGCGTTACAGGAACTTGAACGGCAACGGCGGGTGAACAACCGACGACCACACTCTGACTTTCACGGCTGCCATCTCAATACACTTCCTGCTGACATAGACAACGAATATACTGCTAGTGATGAAATGTGTACCTTCTTAATTCTTAACATTTCATCACTACAGATCATACCTATGAACATGATAGCCTATCGCGCCCAGTATGGAAGTCCTTCACCCATGGCAGTAATAGCACCTGGTCTTATCAGCACACTATTGACAACATGTATTGCGATCGTAATCTGCCGGATAATGTGTCGCCCCAAAACATAACTTTACTTATCAACCCCTCATTTTAACCATGATTAAATTTATCACTATTTATTTTGAAAGGAATCTATATGAAGCTTATATCATACCTCTCATTATTCCTCGTCCCCCTGGTTATCTTCTATATTGTAGTCTTTGCTCTTTTACAGAAAAAACCTGTATTTGAATTATTTCTTAAAGGTGCAAAACAGGGACTTATTACGGTTGCAGAAATAGCTCCTACAATTATAGGTTTATTATTTGCTGTTGGAATATTCAGGAACTCAGGCGCCCTTAGTTTCATATGCAATCTCTTAAAACCGTTAGAAGCCTTTCTCCCCTTCCCCATTCCGATCCTTCCACTTGCTATCCTTAAAATGTTTTCCGCGTCAGGAGCCAATGCATTACTTTTTGATATATTCAAAAATAATGGAACTGACTCATATGTAGGATTCTCCGCTTCAATACTTTTGTGCTGTACCGAGACCTTATTCTACACAATATCAATTTATTTTATGAGTGTACAAATCAAAAAGACAAGGTGGGTAATCCCTGTTGGAATCCTCCTATCCCTTGTCTCTTTGATTCTAAGTGCCTGGATTGCACGCGTGTTTATTTCTTGACTTTGATCTTCTTAACTGCACTGTACTTACCATATAACTTGGTACCGTTATCAATGTTATATGCACGAACACGTACATAATAAGTTGTATTAGTCTTAAGTTTCTTAAATGTATAACTTATCTTAGTAGTATTAGCAGTCTTCTTACCCTTCTTGAAGTTCTTCTTAGTTGCTATTGAAACCTCATAGCCGGATACACCACTTAACTTCTTCCATGAAACAATTACCTTTTTACCAAGCTTGTTGTTCAATGTCTTGATACTAGTCTTTTTAGGAGCTGCAACCTTTGTTTCTTCGGTAGCGGGTGCCTCTGTTGCAGGTGCTGCGGTTGTAGGTGCTTCAGTTGTTGTAGGGGTACTTCCTCCCGTTGTTGTATTTCCGCCAGGTGTTGTTCCTGGTGTCGTACCGCTATCAGGTGTAGTTCCACCAGATGTTGCCAGCTTCTTAATTGTAAATGTTCCACTAAGCGAACCCTTATAGTTACCAATTCCTGTTACTGATACATTAGCTGTACCTTCATTAGTATTATTAGTATATCCTACAGTGTAATCAACATATGCAAAAGTACCCAGACCATCAATTTTAAGTTCTAAATTTCCATTTTCTCATCAAAAACTCCTCCTTATAAATATGTGATACTCTCCAAAAATCCTTTGAAATTCATATATATTTAAAGAATTCCGGAGGCAGATAATACGTATCAAACGCATCGTTATCCGAATAATATCACATCAAAAGGAGTGTTAAAATAGACTTGTAATTAATAACAGGCGCTTGTAATTTTTGACATGAAAATACCCCAAATGATAATCCTTCCGATTGCCATTCAGGGTATATAATAATTCTTTTTCTACTTTCTGACTCTCTCTATCTCACAGCTATGTGTCTTTGCCTTTTCATCATAATTAATTCCGACAAGTATTAGATGCTTTAATCAATCCAACTTTTTATCCGGTATATCTTTCATACTATCGACATTTACTTCCTTTAATAATCCGTCACAATATTCAATCAAATGATCTGCAATAATTCTTGCCTGATCAATATATTAAGATTAGCTCTAACATCATGGTTCTCTGCATATTGTTCACCATGTAATTCAACAATTGCTTTCAATGTCATTTCAATCGCCTGTTGAAGATTATAACAGCAATCATCCCGATAAGCGTCATCTTCCGACATCTTATTGTAACTATTCTTAGCATTTTCTCTTTTCACTTTTGCCCTTGCCAATAGTTTGCTCATACAATCTGAACTCCTTTCAAAATATTATTATAAATGCGCTCCTTTGGTGTAATTCTGTCATACCATATAATATCAGCTTTCCAGTCACAAAACTCCTGAAGCCGTTCCGAAATATCATTCTTTGTTTCATTATCAATATTATTATCAGATAATCGTACAAGCAGATCAACATCACTGGACATATTACAACTTATCGTTACAGCACTGCCAAACAAAACTATGCACACCAAGCGATCATCATCCTTAAAATAATCGTGTATCTTCTTAACTATTCTCTGTTTTGTCGGAAATACACGCTCTAACCTTACATCCGGACAATCGCATATAGTATTAAATATATATCCCATAAACATACACCTCAAACAAACAGCTAAAACCAAAACTTATCATTTACACTTTTGAAAAAGTATAACACAGTGGATGATAAAATTAAAGAAGAAGTGCAAGGATTGCGCGAAGTGTATTCCAGCACCTTGCAATCACATCATTTCTGTCAATTATGTGATTTTACTCACATTTTTTCCTAAAATCACGTGATTTATTCATTTTTTTGTGCTATACTGTTCATACTAATTATTCTTAAGGAGAACTCTGTCTATGAAACGTTATATAATAAATGATCTTGAAAAATGGAAGATTTCCAAAAGACGAAAGCCATTAGTTCTTCGCGGAGCCAGACAGGTTGGAAAAACATGGATTCTAAAGGAGTTTGGTAAAACCTACAAAAACGGCTATATTTACATCAATCTTGATCAGGATGAAAACTACGTTCAATTATTCGAGTCTACCAAAGACATCGACAGACTTGTAGATATGATCTCTATGGCATCCGGAAAGTCAATGACTACAGACACATTACTGATAATAGATGAAATTCAGACATCCGGTGCAGCACTTAACTGTCTCAAGTATTTCTGTGAGAACAGACCCGAATACCATGTAGCTGCTGCAGGTTCATTACTCGGACTTCATCTTTCAGATGGTTTTCCAGTTGGAAAGGTCAATTTTCTTGAAATGTATCCTATGACATTTTCAGAATTTCTTATGGCCTGTGGAGACGATAACCTGTTGGCATATATGGATTCTATATCTGAAATAGCACCAATTCCTGATATATTTGAAAAACCCCTTATGGAGAAGCTGAAAATGTATTTTGTTGTTGGCGGTATGCCGGAAGCCGTGAAAGAGTGGAGTGAGAATAAGGATTCACGTGAGGCAGACACCATTTTAGATGAGATACTGCTTTCCTATGAACACGATTTCGGGAAACATACGGATTCATTTGAAGCACCCAAGCTTAAGCTTATTTGGGATTCCATACCCTCACAATTAGCCAGAGAAAACAAGAAATTTTTATATAGTGTTGTCAAAGAGGGCGCACGTGCACGTGAATATGAAAGTGCTCTTAATTGGATTGTGAATGCAGATATTTTGAGCAAAGTATATGCCATAAGCAAACCGGGACTGCCTATAACCGCCTATGATGACCTGTCTGCTTTTAAGATATACATGGGCGATGTAGGTCTGTTACGCAGGAAATCGAGACTATCCACCTCTGCCGTTATCGAAGAGGACAGACTATTTACGGAATTCAAGGGAGCTCTGACAGAAAATTATATTTTGCAAAGCCTTCTTACTAATCTTGACATGGCTCCGCGTTATTGGAAAGATACCAAAAACGAAGTTGATTTCATTATTCAAATAGAGAACGATATCATACCAATAGAAGTTAAAGCAGGAAACAGCGTCAAAAAGAACAGTATCAAAAAATATGCAGAGAAATATTCGGATAATACAAAATACATGATAAGATTTTCACAGAAGAATCTGTCATTTGACGGAAAAGTTCTTAACATCCCACTATTTATGGCAGACCACTTATTACAAATCATCAGCTGTTTATAACCTATGCATTTGGCATCTTCAAAGATTACACGAATAATTTTTTTAACTTTAATTTCCTTAACTGCACTGTACTTGCCATATATCTTAGTACCATTGTCATTGTTATAACATCAATAAACCGATATCTCGCTTATACATGTATCCTCATACTTAGATCCCGGAACTGCGCCTGTAATAGTAATTGTTATATGATCGGTGGTTATTGGTTTATCAAAAGGACATCTGCAAAGACACCTTGTTCCTATATCCCCAAATTCTTCTTCCTCTTCATTTTCTTCAATGTAAAACACATCAAAATCAGACACCTTGCCATTTCCTTTCTCGCCACATGTTTTCTGATAATCATCTATACTATATCAGATATAAAATATTATATCCACCGGTATTCCCTGTGCAATCAAATCTCCAGGTTAAATGAATCAGTACCTCAGTTTAGTTATCAGCATCTTCATCAATAAGTGCCTGATATATCTCCCTCTTGCCTACTCCTCTGTCGCGTGCTGCCTGTTTCATAGCTTCCTTCTTATCCATGCCCTGCTGCTCCATATAATATGTCACATGCTCAGGTATCGTCATGTCAAGAAATTCTTTAAGCTCTTCTGCTTTAACTTCCTCTCTTGAAAGACCTTCTATAACAAGTACATACTCACCTCTTGGTTCATTTTCTTCATAATACTTAAGCGCCCCCACTATTGTTGTTCGGAAATTCTCCTCATGCTTTTTCGTAAGCTCGCGGCAAAGAGATATTCTTCTGTCTCCCAAAGCCTCATACAAGTCATTAAGAGTTCTGACCAGCTTATGTGGAGCCTCATAAAGCATTATCGTTCTCGTCTCTCTTGCAAGTTCGGAAAGAATCGCCTGTCGCTCTTTCCTATCACTCTTCTCATTAGGTAGAAAAGCCTCAAAACAGAACCGTCTCGTCGCCCTTCCCGACATGGTAAGCGCTGTGACAAATGCCGACGGTCCCGGAAGTGATGTCACCGGAATCCCTGCCTCATGGCACTGTCTTACAAGTTCTTCACCAGGATCCGATATACATGGAGTTCCCGCATCAGTAATAATTGCAATGTTCTGTCCTGCCAGCATTTTATCCACAAGCACTTTCGCCTTATCATACTTATTATACTCATGATAGCTGGTCATCGGAGTCTTTATCTCAAAATGATTCAACAGCTTTATGCTGTTTCTCGTATCCTCTGCCGCTATCAGATCCACTTCTTTCAAGATTTGCAATGTGCGAAACGTAATATCCTCTAGATTACCTATCGGCGTTGCACATATGTATAGTGTTCCCGTCATGGAATGTTCTCCTTACTATAAATGTCCAAAAATCAATAATATCTCTATGTATAATATAACTGTTATTGAAACAAAGGCAAGACTTTTTATAAGTTTTTGATATGCCTGTCGTATGATAAAATATACATTTCTTTACGAATCACACATTAAATGCGAGCTTCTACCTGAACAGTTACATCTGGTTTCTCTATTATTGTTGACAAAAGTTATAAAAGATTATAAAATTATTATAAAGTTATAAAGGGTTATAAATCACCCATAAAGTTATAAATAGTTATAAAGGAGTGTTGCTATGAACAGGTCAAAATCTGACAACCCTTTTTCACTATCATTTGGAATCGAGCCAACAAAATACATTTCAAGACTATCTCAGATTAATGATATAATATCTGCTTTTTCTTCAAATGTCTCCGAAAACAGAGTATATATGCTTACAGGTGTAAGAGGCTCCGGAAAAACAGTTATGCTCTCTAATATAGCTAACAACTTCAGAGAAGACAAAAACTGGATTGTCATAGAACTAAGTCCCGTCAAAGATATGCTTTCTTCACTTGCTTCAAAATTATATAACCACAAAGGTATGGATAGATTGTTTATAGATGCCAAATTAAATCTTTCAGCTTTGGGTATAGGTGTACAGATCGAACATACCATTCCCATCACCGACATTGACACTGCAATTGAGAGAATGTTAGAAGTTATTAAACATCAAAACAAAAAAGTACTAATTCTGGTAGACGAAACCGTTAATAATGAATATATCAAGATATTTGCAACTTCATTTCAAATATTTATAAGACAAAAATACCCTTTATATCTTCTAATGACAGGTTTATATGAAAATATTTACGATCTGCAGAATGAAAAGTCACTCACCTTTCTTTATCGAGCTCCAAAGATATACTTAGGACCACTCAACATCAACGCAGTCGCCAACAGTTACCGGGACACTTTTTGCATATCGCTGGAAGAAGCTGTTACCATGGCAAAACTCACCAAAGGATATCCCTTTGCATATCAGGTTTTAGGATATTTGAAGTGGAATGCGGGCAAACAGGCAGACATATCCTCAATTATGTCTGATTATGACCAACATCTCGAAGAATATGTGTATGAAAAGATATGGAAGGATCTTTCCGAAAAGGACAGAGAAATAGTAGAACTACTGGCACAGAATGGAGAAATGAAAGTAAAAGAGCTTAGGGACCAGCTCAAAATGAAATCCGGCGCAATGTCAGTATATCGAGACAGGCTGATACGAAAAGGTATTGTTGATTCATCAAAATATGGTTATTTATCGCTAATCCTTCCAAGATTTGCAGAAATTGTAGAAAGATGGGTAATGTAATAAAAAACCTGATACTGCCTGTCAAAATACAATATCAAGGATATATGAGGGTTTATCCAAATAAAATGCATAATATTTTTATTGTTTTAAAAACAGACTGTTATATGCAGGCTGTCTTTTTATATATCCTGTCAATTTCCTCACTATACACCTTTGGCTCTTTATACACAATGAGCGGTGCCTCAATGGTAATTCTTGACCTTCCGCCCTTCGTTCCCTGTATCATGACCATCGTCGGCTCCTTATCAACATATGGATGAATAAGGCGCATCCTTTTAGGTTCAATATGATACTTATGCATTACATCAAATATCTCAGCCAGACGAAAAGGTTTGTGTATCATGAAGAAATTCCCACTCTCAGGAAGAACATAACTTGCAAGTGAAATGACATCCTCTAGGGAAAGTGCCACCTCATGTCTTGCAATAGTCTTAGGTTCATAAATATTCTTAAGTCCATGATTGTCCGTCATATATGGCGGATTAACCGTAACAACCTGATACGATGCATGTTTGAACAATTCCCTGCCGTTTTTCACATCACCGCATATTATATCTATCTTATCTTCTAATGAATTATACCCGACACTGCGGCTTGCCATATCTGCATATTCTTCCTGTAATTCCAGTCCGGTCAAATGACCTGCAGAAGTCTTTGCTGCAAGCAGGATTGGTATTACACCACTGCCTGTACACAGGTCAAGCACCTTTTGACCGGGTTTAATTTTCACAAAATCAGAAAGTAACACAGCGTCTATACCAAAACAGAAGCCCTGAGGCTTCTGTATTAACTGATATCCTTTACACTGGAGGTCGTCTAATCTTTCATCTTCATGTATTTGATAACTACTCATTTATTAATCCCTTTTCATTTTCACTGTTAATAGAAAATGCACTATTCACATTTAACTCGTATCTATGAAGCTTCTCTTCATAGATACACGACAGGCATGGTGCTTACGTACCTTCCAGTATGCCTGTCGTATCGTAGAATATACATTTTTCTACAAATCTCGCGGTAAATGCGAGATTCTACCTGAACAGTTACTTTAATCCTTTAAATATGAATAGTGCCAATAAATTACCTTGAAACAGAACAACGTCAGTCGATACGTGAACCCGTCTCCTTCTTCTCAAGTGCCTCTAATGCCTTAAGCTCTGCATCGACCTTCTCATTGTTTCGGCGTTTCTTAGGTTTGAATCTAAGCTCTTCTGCATGATATTCACGAATTTCTTTCTCGTCATCCTCTAACTCAACAATAACTTTGACCTTCTGCCTGATGACGCTCACACTGCTAACCTCACCGCGAAGTCCGTCAACAGTCTTAACACGGTCACCGACATTCGGAAGTCTGTCATTAAGATACTCATAGGTCTCCTGTTCATTCTTAAGACAACACATAAGTCTTCCGCATACACCGGATATCTTAGTCGGATTAAGCGACAGATTCTGCTCCTTAGCCATCTTGATCGAAACCGGCACAAAGTCCGATAAATGCTTGTTACAGCAAAGCTCCCTGCCACATATACCTATACCACCCATTATCTTTGTCTCGTCACGTACGCCTATCTGACGAAGCTCTATTCTTGTCCTGAACACTGCCGCAAGGTCTTTGACAAGTTCTCTGAAATCCACTCTTCCGTCTGCTGTAAAATAGAAAAGCACCTTGTTATTATCAAATGTATACTCGGCATCGATAAGTTTCATTTCAAGACCATGAGCCTCTATCTTTTCAAGACATATATCAAATGCTTTCTTGCATTTTTCTTTATTCTCCTCATTCTTCTTATCATCCTCAGGAGTAGCCTTCCTGATAACGGGCTTTAACGGACTGGTCATCTGTGTCTCATCAATCTCACGTCGTCCGATTACCACTTTACCATATTCAACTCCGCGAATCGTCTCAACTATCGCAGCATCTCCTACCTCAATATCTATAGATCCCGGTGCAAAGAAGTATATCTTACCATTAGTTCGGAATCTAATACCTATAACTTCTGTCATTATTATGTCTCCTTGTTTTATTTCCATGATTTCTATGAAATACGAGTTGCTACATTACTTCGTAATTCTCGCAACTCTCCAAAACATTCGGAATCCGCTGTTTTTCTTTGAAAAACGTTACTTCCTCATGTTTTGCCGTGGTGCAGAATGTCCAGTGGATCTACACTTCGTTTCGGTCCGCGCTGAACAAACGTCCACTGGACGTTTAGCGCCATTCGCTCTGCACGGGTTCACAATGTCCGGTGGACATTGGTTCTGAACCAACCGAAATGGAATGTAGACGTAGCGGAGCGAAGACCACTAAGTCAAGCTGCTTTTTGTGCAAGCACAATACAGCTTGACTTTCGACACTCATTTCATGTTTTCCTTTATCGTCAGCAACAGCAACTCCATTGCTATATCAAAATTAACATTAGCTTCAAGTCTTACCTTAACCTTATTAAGGGCACGGATTACTTCCTCAACCCCCTCATATGACATCATGCTTGCCTGCTTCTTCAATACTGAATAGTCATCCTTGAACAACAGTTTATTAGGAGAATTAGATATCTTGACCATCAGTATGTCCCTAAACCACATGGTCATTATATCCATGTAGTCTGTAACATCCAACTTATATTTTCCAAGATTCTTGACAGCAGCGATCACATCCTCCATATCCATATCCTGAATACGTCTAAGAATTCTCACACTGTCCTCAAGCAGTTCATTATATTCAGGTGAAATAGCAAGCCTTATTGCCTTACCGAGATTGCCCTGTGCAAAATCAGCACAGAATCTTGCTTTCCTCTGGTCAACCTCAAGATTAGTTGTCAGATACTCAACGACATGAAGAGGCTCAACAGGCTTGAAGTTTAATATTATACACCTGCTCAACACTGTAGGTAAGAACTTTCCAATACCATTAGCTAACAATAAAATGATTGCATACTCAGGTGGCTCCTCCAAAGTCTTAAGAAGCGCATTCTGAGCCTGCGGATTCATTAGCTGTGCATCCGGTACAATGTATATCTTATATCTGCTGCTGTATGGCTTAAGATCGACATCATTTACTATCTGCTCTCTCACCTCATCAACAGATATTATGTTAGGCTTTTCGTGATTCACCCATATAATATCAGGCTGGTTACCTGATTCTGTCTGAAGACACGACCGGCATTTACCACATGGATCAGGTCCACCCTCCTCACACTGCAAAGACTTTGCAACCACTGAAGCAAGTGTCCTTTTCCCTGAACTTTTCTCCCCGTTAAAAATATAAGCATGTGATACTTTACCAAGCTCAATACTGTTCTTAAAATGTTTAACTATATCCTCATGACCTATTATATCACTGTAGTTTGCCATATCCCTCACCCTCTCTGCGTATTATGTTGATATATCCATTAACATTCCACGTATATCATCGATTTTGCCTAAAATTGCAAGATTATCCTTCTCATCCTTAAGAAGTTCCTGTGCCAACTCGTCCAATGATTTGTCAACCTCCTTGACAATCCCGTATACTCTGTGTCTTCCACGCCTGTCAAGAAAATTCTCTCTGGAAAACTCATGGGAATTAGCCGTAACTTCATTCATAAATTCTTTGACAAGGGTACGATATCTCTTCATATCTTTGATGTCCATATGCTTAGCTATCTTACTCCCCTGTTCTTCAATATCTTTCATAAGATTGGAGAGTTTTTCCTGTAATTCGCTATTTTCTATGTGACTTACAAGAGTAAAACGAAATGTATCATCCCCTTTAGGCGCCTGCGTCTGTTGCTCAACAGCGGTCTGCGGCGTCATCTGATTAATTCGCATATCCATACCGGCCTCTCCTTTCTCTTCTTTCCTCGTTACCTAAAAAAATCTATTCTCTACCTCTTCTACAATCTTATTGTGTATCTCTGTAATCGAAAGTGTCGCGTCTATCGGAACAATACGTTCAGGATATAACTCTGCAAGCTTTCTGTATCCTTCAACAACCCTCATATGAAATGCAATATCCTCCTGCTCCAAACGATCTAAGGATGCCTGATTCTGCTTTCTCTTAATACCATCTTCCGCATCAAGATCCATAAATATCGTAAGCTTTGGTTTCACCTCTCCCAATGCATAATTATTGACCTCATAGACCGTTGATACACCAAGGCCTCTTCCTATGCCCTGATATACGGCAGATGACTCAACAAATCTGTCACATATTACCGCCTTGCCGTCTTCTAATGCAGGTCTTATTATCTGGTTCACAAGCTGCGCTCTTGCGGCTGCATACAGAAGCAATTCTGTCATATAGCTCATTTCTTTGTATTCCGGATTAAGTATTATCTCACGGATTGCCTCACTAATATCCGTACCTCCCGGTTCTCTTGTCACAACACTGTCGTATCCCTTCTTCTCAAGATAATCTCTAAGCAGCTCTATCTGTGTTGTCTTTCCGGCGCCATCCGGTCCCTCTATTGTAATGAATATTCCTTCCATACTTAATCCTTTCCTAATCTATAAGCTCAAGACTGTCTATATATACAAATATTAAAATATCTTATAGGTTATATTTATTCTTAGACCTATATCCTCTTTTTCCTGATTGGCAGCCAAACATTTCTGGCCTCCTTGACAACATTGACATAATTCTTATTAGGTCCTTCAACATATACGCCCTTAATATTCCTGCCAGATTCTAAGGCTCTTCTTATTCCGCGAATGATATCCTTAGACATTATCTCACCGGGAGTAACAAATGGAATTCCGGGCGGATATACATATATAAAGTCACTGCTTACTCTTCCGACTGCATCCTCTAACGGAACTTTGATCTCCGCTCTCTTCTTGGCATCATATATATCCATCCTCTTCTCAGGCAATGTATCATATAATAATGTATCGGCTTCATAAGCATTATTCATTAACTGTTTGTCAATTGTTTCCATAGCAAGCAGCAAGCTTTCAAATGCTTCCTTAGAGTCCGCAATAGTGGAAATCGCAACAACATAATTGTCTCCTGCCATTTCCATCATCTGACCGTATTCTTTCTCCAGGATATCTGTCAGCATCTTACCCGTAACAGGAACTATTCCATCTTCCGTTTCCATCCCACAGTTCTTAACAGAGAACACCAGACGTGTATTGTCATAATCGCTGTTACTGTATTTTTTAAAATCGTCACCGCCAACCAAATGAATGTTAGTAAGCTCGGCGAATTTCTTCCTGTACTCCGTCACAAGCTGCTTGAAAACAAGGAATTTCCCGTCTCTCTCAAAATCCATCTTCTCTATACATGCTTCCATAGTTGCCATGAACACATACGAGGGAGAGGTGCTCTGATAAAGCGATACAAATTCATCGAGCCTCTTCTCCGAAACATAGTCTTTCTTCATATGAAGAATGGCACATTGTGTCATCGCAGGCAACGTCTTATGAAGACTTTCTACAACAATATCCGCTCCAAGCCTTATTGCAGGCTTAGGTACATTCTTGTAATTAGTCGCTGAAATGGTCTCGACCACATTAGAAATAAATTCAAAATGTGCTCCATGTGCTTCATCAACTATAAGTGGCATTTTCTCTTTGTGAACAATCTTTGCAATCTTATCTATATCACTTACAACACCTTCATATGTCGGAGAGACAATAAGTAACGCCTTAGCATGAGGATGTTCCTTCACAGCTTTCCTGACAGCATCCGGAGAAACACCACCAAACATGCACAGTTCGTCGTTCCATTCAGGCATTATATACACTGCTTTAAGACCAAGAAGACGAATTGCATTATATACCGATTTATGTGAATTCCTCGCAACAATAATAGTGTCACCATGCTCACAAACTGCGCTTATTGCAGCCATAATTCCGCAAGTAGAACCATTAACAAGATAATAACTCTTATCGGAACCATAGACATCAGCTGCCCTGTCTTCAGCCTGTTTAATCATACCCTTAGGATCATGCAGTTCATCAAGTTCTCCGACCTCAGTCACATCTATAGAAAATGGATTCTCAACCATATCAGGAAATATTGTATATAGCCGTCTCTTATGTCCCGGCATATGCCATGGATATGAGCCTTCCGTATTAAATTGTATAAGTCCGTTAAGTATTGGTTGCTCCATATTATCAGTCTCGCTTTTCATAACAACTTTGATAAAACCGTAAATGTTTTATCATTTACAATGAAAGTAATTATTATCATTTAATTAAAAAAGACTATAACTCAATTTATTATAGCAAAATTCAATTAAAAAAGCAATTATTCCATAATGCTTACACTCATTCCCCCTGTCATTATCATTCATTAGAGAACGCTCATTGCACGCCAACTGAAAAAAGCGGCAATATCAACTGCCGCTTTTGCATTTCATAAATTATTTCAGAATATTATTATGCTTCTTTTCCTGCAAGATATTCATTCATATCCTTAACAAGCTGCTCACAATCCATTCCGTGTACCTGTGCAGCTTCCTCTAAGCTCTCTCCCTGAGATGCAGGACATCCTACACAATGCATTCCGCTTGCCATAAGAATTGCAGCGTTGCCCGGATCAAGTGCAATGATCTCACCTATTAACATATCTTTATTAACTGTTTGTGCCATAATTAATTCCTCCTGTTTTATATTATGATATTGGTTTTACAATCACCTATATTATGAGAAGTACTTCGTACATTCTCATAATCGTGAAAACTTCGTTTTCTCGTTATCTTATCAGGTGAAAGTAAAGTCTGCGCTATCACATTCATAATCTTGCAACTCTTCAAACGTAGTTCGTATCTATTCAATTATGCTTCATAGCTACGCGACAGGTATGGTGCTTACGCACCTTCCAGTATGCCCGCCGTATCGTGATATATACATTTTTCTACGAATCTCGCAGTGAATGCGAGATTCTACCTGAACAGTTACCGCAGTTCATTATAATATGTTTGGATTAAAAAATCAATTCGATTTTTCAACCCAGCACCTCTTCATATACCCTCATAACATTTCCATAGAAAATATCATCAATCCGGTCATCGCTATATCCTGCCCTGTGAAGAGCATGCGCTAAATGTTCCAACTTATCTGCCTGTGGCATACCTGCATAAACCGGAATACCGTCAAAATCACTTCCAAGCCCGAGTACTTCCACACCTCCAACATTTAATATATGCTTTGCATGTTCTGCAATTTTATCGCAGATAATATCTATATTCGCCACATTCTCATTGATGTCAATTGCTCTGATCTCCTTTTCCGTGAACAGAAAATCTCTGCAGTAATTGAGCCCTGTAACACCACCGCGTTCCCCGAGCTTCTTTATCATATCATCGGTTATATTTCTAACGATAGGACATATTGCTCTTGCATTGGAATGACTCGCAACAAAAGGCTTAGCAGTATTGTTAAAAACGTCATAAAATCCTGCATCAGATAAATGAGACACGTCCACAATCATACCCATATCTTCCATTGCCTTAACAAACTCTATCCCGGTATTCGTAAGTCCATGCACCGTATCAGGAATATAGGGTGAGAATCCCTTTTCATTCTGTCTCATAATATCAATATTGGGGCACCCGATTTCATTGATATAATTCCAGACAAGAGTCATCATGCGAACACCCTTGTCATAGAGAACTTTAAGCTTATCAATATCACCCTGACACGCCTCGCCGCCCTCAACTGTAAGAAACGCAGACAATCTGCCCTTGCTCTCATTTTCATATATCTCAGATACCTTAGTCACCATAGAAATCTCATTGTCAAATGCTTTCATTTGATCAACGAATTCCCCGTATAAATCCTCAAACCGTTTATAACAATCTATCCGAACACTCTTTTCATTTTTTATATCTTCCTGCGATTTTACATCATTTGCTTTCTCCGTCGAATAACTGACATATGTTGTATTATCAGGTAGACCACTGCCTTCATTATCATCGAACGCTTCAATGAACATTGCGAAATTCTGGACCAGATATCCTCCTTTTTTCATCCTGGATAGGCTTAACATATAATCATCGCTGTCAAGATTCTTAATCTTCCCGGTACATTTATTCTTCCATATCTTATGAATAGTGTCACAGTGCATATCTATGATCTTCATGTCCTGCCTCCGTCTTAACTATACAGTTATTATATGATACAAGTGTCAAAATGCACTTTGTGCAAGCAGCATTATATTTCATTCACCGGCTACATTTAATAACATCTTACAAAAAAAGAATTATTTATTTTACAAGTCTTAATCCATGCCTGCAGGACGCTATCACCTGCCTAACCTTGCAAGGTGTCTCGCCATCCATATGTATCCACTGCGGATTATCCACTATAATTCTCATGCTGCGGCATCTGTACATTGCTATGTTTGAAAACAGCAAATGTTTCCTGCGATATACCATAGCGACTTCCGCCAATAATTTCGGTATCGGTGCTCCCTTTGCAAGACACACGTTAAGCTTGCCATCAACCGGATCTGCGCCCGGACAAAATGGTACCCCGCCGCCTTCCATCTCATGTATCATGCCGACAGCAAAGAAAAGATTACGGACACAAAGCGGTCCTTTTCCATCAAGATAAATCCTTGCCCCTGTATTACTTCTTGAGAATATCTGTTTGATACCGATAGTCACATACACAAGCTTTCCAAGATGAAATACATTGAGAACTTTCTTGAGCTTGCTGTGGGCGGCTTCCTGACATATATCCGCATCATACCCAATCCCGCTGCTTATAACATATTTTCTGCTCTTACGATTACCATCAGTCATCACATAGTCAGCTTCTCCATAATCAAGCACAATCTCTTCGGGATCATCAAGAAGCTTTAGCAGCGCCTTCTCAGGGTCTTTCTCTATTCCTACATTTCTCGCAAAATCATTGCCCGAACCGATGCGAATGCACGAAAGCTTCGTATGTTCTATATCCACAATTGAATTGAAGACCAGATTAAGGGTTCCGTCTCCGCCAAGAACAACCAAATGAATATCTTTATCTTCTGCTTCCTCTTCTGATGTCGCATCAACTACATTGATCGTGCCACCAAGTGAAAGTTTCTTTTTAACCCCAGTCAATTTCTTAATAACAGCAATAAGTTTCTCCTTATCTGTCAGTGCAATAAGTCTGTACTCTACTCCACGCATTTTAAGTATTGGTTTTAACCGTTTCCAAACTTTTCTTCCAACCCCCGATGAAGCAGCCGGATTCATTATAAAATAATACATTAAATCATCCTCTCATAGTTACAAATCATTTATATCAAATTAAATAATTTAATTATTTCCTACAATACATTATATCGCCACCCATAGCATATATGGTGGTATCTTTATTATATCCTTATCAAGCACAAAATTCTTTGGATGAATAATCCATTGCTTATCTATTCTCTTCCCAAACACTTCCGAAAATCTTGTCAACGACGTTGTTGAATAATTTTTTGATGACTTAACTTCAATCGGATTAACTTTATAATTAGTCTTACTTTCATTCGAGAGCAGATAATCTATTTCAATGTCATTTCTATGTTTATCTTCGTTATATCTCGTATAAAAATACAGTTTCTTACCTTTAGCGACAAGCATCTGTGAAATTACATTCTCATATAACATTCCCTCATTCAAAGAAAGTCTTCCATCTAATATCTGTTTATATAAATTCTGCGTCAAAATCTCATTTTCATTAAATGCAAGACTTACAAGTAATCCTGTGTCGCCCATATAACATTTTACAAATGACTCGTTCTTATTCAATGCTAATCCGACATTAGGATCATTGCATTTATAACATAGATTACATATCATAGAATCATCAAGCCAGAATAGTGGTTCATCATATTTGTCAAATCGACCGTTTTCATCAATTTCACTGAGAACTATTCTTTTCTCATGAGTAGAAAGATATGCGGGTATGTTTTCAAAAATAGCTGACACTTTAGAATTATATCTCTTAGCAGCCTTCTTAATATCATCCCTATATAAGTCAATAATATCTCTCTTTTCAACATCTGCTGCCTCAAAACTCCTTGCATCATTAATATAAGCAACTAAAACCTGAGGCATTCCACCAACCAGCAAATACTCTTTGAAAAAATGCATCGCCTTTGAGTGCATCTTAGAATCTAACGGCATTTTCTTTCTCCAACATTCCGATATATATTCCATAAGAATATCTTCATTGATATATGACATATATTCCTCAAAATCAACCGGATACATTTTAAGTTTTCTTTCCTCTGAAGGAATCGTAATATTGTTAACATTTTCCTTAATTGAAATCAAAGAACCTGTCTCGATATAGTCGTATCTGCCATCAGCAACAAGATACTTAACAATCTCTCTTGCTTTAGGAAATTTCTGTATCTCGTCAAAAATGATCAAAGACTCTCTCTTATATAGTCTGGTATTGTATTCTAACATCAATGTTTGAAAAAAAATATCCAAATTGTTAATATCTTCAAAAGCTTCTTTTGTCTTCCTGCTTGCCGTGTTAAAATCAATCATGATATATGATTTGTATTCGTTTTTTCCAATCTCTTCTGCAACAGTTGATTTCCCAATTCCTCTTGCACCCTCAATAAGCAAAGCTTTTTTCCCTTTAGTCTGCTCTTTCCAATCTACTATTTGTCTATATATCTTCCTCTTTATCTCCATACAAATACCATCCCTAATATCACAACGCATCAATCATATTTTCACTATAAATACACATTACAGAAGCGATGCCAATTCACCATGCGCAATATGTCACTTCCACAAACTCTACTGAATGCGCAAAGTATTATATATAAAAATCATACACTATACGCAATTTAATAATACTATATATTATCGACTTT
>CAMHMG010000009.1 GCA_946186175.1 uncultured Clostridia bacterium
ATGCAATACCCGAAATAATAGCACTTGCCATTGTTTCAGGCACATATCTGTGGAAGAGGAATACGATATTCAGTGTAGTTATCGGAACAGTCGCATATATGATAATGGTGCAGCTGGTTTTCTGATTGATATTGATAAACAGCTTCTGCTGTGTCGAAAGAATGGTGGGTGACATGAAGAAAAAACGCTCTCCTATGAAGATTGCATTTGGTTGCGAGAAACGTCGGCAGTTAAGACAGTAAATCTTCTGCAGCGTTGCTCCAAAGGAACATACCATCGAGGAACTGGAGCCTATATCGTTTGAAATATTCATGTCAGCTTTTAATAAGCTGGGTAAAGTATTCTCTGCAAAACTTTTCTTGAAGATAATGGATTCAGTGTCAAAAATTCAAAACAGCTTGCATCAACGATACCGATGGTTTATGTGGAGTGTGTTAAAGGTATATGAAATATAGAAAATCATGGATAACTTAAATAAAAAAACATATAGCAATATCATAGGGAGAAAAGTATAAAATATGGGATTATTCAAGAATTATGTGAGTCAAACAAGGAAACCGGAAGGAAAGCTTGGCAAGATGATGTTAAATGGTATGAACTCCGGACATGCAAAGATGGCAGACTGGGGATTGTCACATTTAAAGACGATTGTGCCTGAAAGAATAATTGACTTAGGATGCGGTGGAGGACGAAATGCCGGAGAATTGCTAAAGAAGTATCCCTCTGCATTAGGAACTGCCGTAGATTATTCAAGTCTTTCAGTTGAAAAAGCAAGTGATTATAACAAGGATATTATTAATGCGGGAAGACTGGAAGTAAGACAGGGGGATGTATCTGCACTGGATATTCCTGATGGCAAGTTTGACCTTGCAACAGCATTTGAAACTATATATTTCTGGCCCGGACTTGAGAGGTGTTTTGTTGAAGTGGCGAGGATTCTTAAAGACGGAGGGTATTTCATGATCGTAAATGAATCTGACGGGACAGATGCCGCAAGCCTTAAGTTTGAAAAAATCATAGACGGCATGAAATGCTATACGACAGAACAGATTACGGAAGCACTGAGAGAAGCAGGCTTTTCAAAGATAAAAACAGATCATCATAAAACCAAGTCCTGGATAACGGTCATAGCAAAGAAGTAGATGTATATATGAAGATAATAACAAATAGGTATGGCAAAAAATGTATTATGGTGTTAAGATATCAGATAATACAAGGATATTGGAGCATTTATCATATGGGCAGTTCTAATGTCTCGTACCTCAACAAGAACTGCTCCAAATGGCTCGATGCAAATCAGACTTAAACAAGTAGACTCATAAGTAATACTTATCAATAAGTGAAGAAAAATGAATTGAAGTTTTTCTTCACTTATTTTATATTATATTTATAAGGTTTTATTAATTTTGTGATGAAACATTGAAAACAGGCATCCTTAGCCTGGATGAATAATATATCAAATAAAGAAACGGAGGATTATACAATGAGCAAAAGTCTTATCATTTATTTCAGCAGGGCGGACGAGAATTATTCTGTGGGATATATCGACAAGGGCAACACGGAGTATGTTGCAGAATTTGTACAGGAGCTGACCGGGGCTGATATGTTCAAGGTTGAGCCTGCTGTTCCTTATGCTGCGGATTACAAGACCTGCATCGAAGAGGCGAAAAAGCGTGTCGGAAATGCTCCCATCAAGGAGAAGCTGACGGATATTTCCGCTTACGATACGATCTATGTGATGAGCCCTATCTATTGGGGAACCTATGCACCTGAGGTTGAGACGGCACTTGAGGGGCTGGACTTCAGTAATAAACGCGTTCGCGTCATTAGCACCCACGAAGGATCCGGGCTTGCCAGTATGCCGCGCGATGTGAAGAAGATGTGCAAAGGTGCCACGGTGGATGCAAAAGGTCTTGCAATCAAAGGTTCGCAGGCAAAGAACGCAAGAAAGACTGTTGAAGGCTGGCTATAAGACATTTCAGAGAGAATGCACATGACGAAATTCTGATTGCATTTTTCGCTTACTGTTCCGGCGAGGCAACATGCTTTCTTTGGACATCAAGCTATTTTGCAGGAGTTAAGCAAGGATTGTCTGACGGACTGATCGCTTCCTTCGGATCGCTGATTTTTGGTGGTTTGATGCTTGGCAGATTAATATCAGGTTTCATATCAAATAAACTGGGAGACAGATTGCTCATAAGGATTGGTATTACATTAGAATTAGCCGGGATACTGATGGTTCTGCTTCCAATCAGTCATTACCTTCCTGCGGCAATCGGATTTGTGATAATAGGAATGGGAATGGGTCCGGTTTATCCCGCGATACAGCATATGGCACCGGTTAATTTCGGTAAGAAATACAGCGCATCGATTATCGGTCTTCAGATGGCTTCGGCTTATGTTGGAAGCACCTTTATGCCGATGATATTCGGAAATCTGCAGCAGCATGTAGGCATTGGTATTATGCCGGCTTATTTACTCATATTTGCAATGCTCAATATTGGGTTGCTTGAAAGAACATATGTAGTTTTGAAGAAAAAGGAAGGGTGAGATATATGGTAATAGAACATATTGCAATGTATGTTAATGATTTGGAAGCTGCCAGAGATTTTTTTGTTTCTTTTCTTGGAGGAACATCCAACGGTGGATATCATAATGAAAAGACAGGATTCAGATCCTATTTTATTTCTTTTGATGGTGGAGCACGTCTTGAGATCATGAATAAGCCTGATATGGTTGACGATAGAAAAGCGCTTAATCGCACCGGATATGCCCATATAGCTTTTTCGGTAGGAAGCAAAGAAAAGGTAGATGAATTGACTGGAAAGATTACAGAAGCCGGATATGAAATTGTTAGTGGACCAAGGACTACAGGAGATGGCTATTACGAATCCTGTATAGTGGTGATTGAAGGAAACCAGATAGAGCTGACAGAGTAACTGAGACATTCGGGAATGCCATATTGAATAAATGTGTTGTCTGGCCGGATGTTTTTGAAATCTGAAAATGTAATAATATCATTTAAGATAATAAGAAAGGAAGATGTTATGAAGAAGAAAATATTAGGAATCATGTTGGCGGGGATAATGGTGTTTTCAATGGCTGCTTGTGGAAGTAGTGATACAGTAACAGGTGATATCGATGATCAGCCTTCAGATGATGCTACTGGATGTGGACCCTACAAGTTATAAGACTGTATTCATCGGTTATCCAATGTGGTGGTACACGATTCCTATGGTGATGGAGACATTTTTTGACACCTATGATTTTTCGGGGGTTACGATAGTTCCTTTCAATACCCATGCGGGAAGCAGAGATGGCGGAACATATGAGACAATCAAAGAAAGAGAACCGAATGCCATTGTATTGGACGGACTTGCTGTAAGTGGAGGAAATGAAGGCAGTGAGGATACAAAGACTGAGATAATTGACTGGGTTAATGGTTTGAAACTAAATGAATGATGGAAATAAAAGTGGAAAAAGTATATAATGATATAATAATTAAGAAAATGGAGGTATCACAATGAAAAAGAGTTTTGACAAAGGTTTTGTAACACCACATCCGGTATTTATCATAGCAACTTATGATGAGAACGGAAAGGCAGATGCAATGAACGCTGCATGGGTTGGGCAGATAGGAGGTAATCAGATATCAATGAGCCTTTCTCCTCACAGAACCACAACTAATATTAAAGCAAACAAGGAATTTACAGTTAGTTTTGCTACAAAGGAACAGGTTGAGGCTTGCGATTATGTTGGTATAGTTTCCGGAGATAAGGTGCCTGATAAACTTGAAAAATGTGGGTTTACAGTTACCAAATCCGATAAGATCAACGCACCTGTTATAGATCAGCTGCCGGTTGCTATCGAATGTAAGGTGATCGAACTTCAGGAAGAGTTCAATGAAACCAGAGTGGTAGCGGAGATTGTTGGCTTGAAGGCAGATGACAGCGTATTGACAGATGGCAAGGTTGATCTGGAAAAGTTACATCCAATCATGTTTGATACAGTTGCTCTTTGCTATAGAGAGATAGGTGCAAATGTTGGCGGCGCATGGAAAGCCGGTAAGAAGTTTGAATAATATTTGAGCACCATGCCTGTCACGTATCTATGAAGCATATCTGAATAGATACAATAATGCTATGCGTATCATGAATACAGCGGTGAATCTATTTCTTGCTGTATTCATGATATTGTTTTAGTGATATCGGTATATGGAATCTACGCTTTTGTAAAGCGTGGGATCGGAGATTATATGCTGATGAAGGTTATGTTTGCATTCTTTGATTTTAGTGAATCAAAGATACGCTTTTTACTGGATTATGCTGCAATCATGGTTTTGGTTGCAGAACTTGCTTATTTGATACAAGGTGGGCTGATCATATTAGGAAGGAAAAAAGATAAATAAAGATACTGGGTTGATATGTATCCCATTGAGTAGAAATGGTAAATAACCAATTTTACTCAATGGGATTTTTTATTGTTGTTAGAGTTGCCAATGCCTAACGTTGCACAGAGAATTTCTGAGATGCTTGAAATCGCAGTGGATAAGATCTTTAATGAGAATAAAGAACAAAAGCACCGGTGGACTGAAAAAGAAACTAGCAACCATTTGTACACTGAGGGCATATTTATAAAAATGTATTGCTTATGTACGCACAAGATGGTATAATCAATTTATCATAAAAATCAATTAATTACTATTGGAAGGGGTGTTATCATGGCAGTCAAATCAGCCAATTTATATGCAAGAATAGAGCCTGATGTAAAAGAGCAGGCTGAGAGTATTCTTTCAGCACTTGGAATTCCTGCGTCTAATGCAATTAATATGTTTTATAAGCAGATTATTCTTCAGAAAGGGCTTCCGTTCGCAGTGAAACTTCCAGCTGCAAAGCCTATAGAAATGTCGGCTCTTTCAAAGGAGAAATTTGATGCGGAAATAGATAAAGGGTATGTTGATATGCTTGAAGGAAGAACTGAACCGGCAGAAAAAGTGTTTGCTGATATGCAAAGGGATTATGGATTATGAAATACAAAATAGAGATTACCAATCAAGCTAAAGCCGATCTTCGTGGGATTTATGAGTATACTGCATTTGAATTGCTTGCTCCGGGAAATGCAGCTGCTCAGATCAGAAGACTGGAATAAAGTATTATGGGACTTGACTCCATGCCGTTCAGGTTTAGAGAATATGAATTTGGACCGTGGAAATCAAGAGAACTCCATATAATGCCTGTCGATAATTTTGTTGTATTATATATACCAAATAAGGATAAAGCTATTGTGACGATAATTCGTGTAATGTTTGGTGGTCGGGATATCGAAAAACAACTAAAAGAGTTGAGATGGAATAATTGACGTTCGTCCCAGATTTTGCGACATTCGTCCCTAACCTATTGATTTTTTGATGATTGCTTGCTAAACTCGCATCAAATGCAGAAGGAAAGGGAGTGTACGATATATGAGTATGTATATGAGATACAAATTGGGTATTGACAAGTCGAATTGCCTTACCTTACCTTGTAAAACTGCACGCATTTTTAGAACAGAATACAGATTGAATTATATGAAGCATATCTTGTGTGACAGCACATAGGGTGTGCTTTTATTTGTATTATTTAATAATAAGAGCAACCTGTACGACTGCAGGTAACAGTGCATATTATACCTGTAATGATTGCGGAAAATAATTCACTGATGCAAAGTGTACGGAAGAAATTAGAAAGGATACATGGATAATAGGAGCAACCGGACACAATTACGGTGATCATATATACACAAGGAGTGAGGATGGAAAGAGCTGTGAAGCAAAGGTTGTATGTGCTAATGATGCGACACATGTTGTGACAGAGAAAGCAACTGTAGCAAGTGAAGTTACAAAAGCAGCAACTTGTAAGGATAAAGGAACAATAACCTATACGGCAACATTTGTTGTGACATCATCTGCAGGTGAGGAACCTACGGTAGAGTATAAGGCTTCATCAGATGTGGCAGACAAGACAGTAGTAATACCACCTTCAGTAACAATAGATGGTGTAACTTATAGGATAACTGAAATAGCTGACAATGCGTTTGCAAACAATAAGACACTTGAGAAGATCGTTATAAGCGATAACATTAAAACAATCGGGGATAACGCATTTAACGGATGTTCATCTCTGAAAAAGATTGTAATTCCTGACTGTGTTACTGAGATAGGGGGTGGGCATTCAGTGGATGTAAGAAGCTTACGGCTATGAATGTCGGCAAGAATGTTAAGAAGGTGGGAGACGGCGCATTTTCAGGCTGTACTTCAATGAAGACGGTGACACTTCCAGCTAATACAAATAGGCTTGGCAAGCAGGTATTTAAGGGAACTAAGAAGTTAAAGACCATAACGATCAAGAGCAAGAAGCTGACCAATAAGACAATCGCGAAAAATGCATTCAAGGGCGTCAGTGACAAGGTGACGATCAAAGTACCGAAAGGAAAGAAGAAGGCATATACCAAACTCTTTCGAAAGAAAGGACTTTCTAAGAAAGTCAGGATCAAATAAAGTATATAAGATTTCATTTATTCTTATATATCCTCTTTGGGTGAGACCCCATGTGACCTCCGGTGTCTGTGTAAGTTGGCAGATACTGGAGGCCGATTGTTTACAAGAAGTATCTTTTGTCGTAGAAAAATGTTGAAGAATATTTTGGAGGAATGATGGTATGTTTTGGGATACATTATTGGATTACCTTTTTCCTGATATAATGGTTTTTGTGACAGCGATATATATAGTTATAATGATGAGTTATATTACAAAGAAAAGGTTTATAGGTAAATGTTCGCTTGGCAGAAATATTATTCATATCGTATTATCTGTAATAATATCACCATTTACAATTATAGTACTTCCTTTACTTACATTGGGATATGTTGTTAGACCTTATTTAACAGTTAGTAAAATGTTTGGATTATCGATAGATGAATCCTTTTATGTGGTATGGTGCTTTTTCTATGTTGTTTCTTTGTTGATTGCAGTATTGATTTATGTCAATTACTTAAAGCGAAAAAATGTAATAATGGTTGTTTTTTTGTATCTTATGTTCTATGTACTTACTGTATTTACATGTAGTATTGATTTGATCGTATCTGAATTTGCAAGAAGTATAGAAATATCATTGTCTCTTCTTTTTTGTATGATATGTGTTTTGTTTCATCATTATTTGGTCGTACCTATTCTGCGTCTCAAAGATGAAGATAATCCGAAACAGGCAGTATTTGTTTTGTTCCCGATGATTTCCACTATATTTGTCATAATGCTGCTTGGTGCTTTGGTATATCTGGAACTATCTGAAGGAGTAATGATATTCTCGATTATTATCATGGCATTTATAGAGCTGTTACTGATTGTTGCATTTCATTCACTTATAGAGAATGTTTGCAGGCTTAATGAAGTTAAGACGCTTTCGATGGAAGTAATGGAAGCGTTAGCACATACCATTGATGCAAAGGACGAATACACAAGAGGTCATTCGGTCAGGGTGGCAAAGTATTCAAAAATGATAGCGGAAAGACTTGGACTTTCTGCTGATGATTGCGAGAATGTATATTACATGGCACTTTTACATGATATTGGAAAGATAGGTGTCCCTAATGAAATAATTAACAGTACATCAAAACTGACGGATGATGAGTATGCCGTAATCAAGACACACCCGGGCGTTGGTTATGATATATTGGCAGAGATAAAGAGCCGTCCCGATTTATCCATAGGTGCCAGGTGGCACCATGAGCGATTTGACGGAAAAGGTTATCCTGACGGAAAGAAAGGCGAGGAAATTCCGTTTTTTGCAAGAATAATAGCGGTAGCTGACAGTTATGATGCAATGACATCTAACCGCAGTTATAGAGATTATATGCCGCAGGCCAAAGTACGTTTAGAGATTGAGAAAAATATGGGTACACAGTTTGATCCGGATATTGCAAAATGTATGCTTGAAATCATTGATGAAGATGTAAATTATAAGTTGCATGAATAGACCATACAATTACAGATTATAAGATTTCATTTATTCCTATATATCCTCTTAACCCCGGTTCTCCATCATCACATTAGAATAGAATACCTTTCCCTCGTGATAGAAATCAGCAGAACCGCCATAGCGTTCAGCTGTGGCAATAATAGATATAAGTCCGATACCGCTGCCGCCTTGTTTGGTGGAAAAGTAACGTCCACCTTTGTGGTCAACCTTGCCGCCGAAACTGTTAGATACGGCGATATAGAGCTCGGTTCCCTGCTCCTTTGATACAGTGATCGTGACGAAACGCTCATTTTCCGGAACATTCTGACATGCGTTGATGGCATTTTCAAGAATATTTCCAAGAACGGAACACAGATCGGTATTATCAATGTACAGGCGGTCAGGCAGGCTAATATGATGTTCCATACGTATATCTGAATCCGTAGCCATCTGAAAATAATGGTTTAATAAAGCATTTACTGCAGGATTGCTGCAGTAATCAGCCGTGTATTTTTTCGGAAATTTCTCTATATACTGGTTGATGAAATCGAGGGTTTCTTTATTATCACCTTTATTAGCAAGTTCCAAAAGCGTGCGGAGAATATGGCGAAAATCATGTCTTGCCCTGGCTGTGGCTTCAATGTATTTTTGCTGGGCATTATAACGTTTTTCCTGCATTTGAAGTATTCGGATTCTTTCATCAGTTTTTGCTTTTTCCATAAGAGAATTAACAATAAAATAGAAGATTACATTAAGCATAAGAACCAATAGGAAAAACAGGATCATATTGGTAATGTAAGCTCTTCCCACATTGTTGGTGTGCATGGTACTGTAGTAGCGCACAACATTGATAAGGTTATAGATCACAAAAATTCCCGATATAGCTGAATATATATACCATATAGTATTCTGGTTTAAGTTGTCGATCAGATATGAACCGAACCTTGAGAATGGATAATACAGTAATGCTGCAAGCAAAACGCTGATAAGAGTCTGGAATATAGCAGCCTCAAGACTGAAATGAGCAATATCTGATTCTGGATGCATAAATGCGTCAAAGGTGTTGGAAAAATTGGACATGAAAGCCATTAGCGCTATCACAAGTATATATATACTTAGGGCTTGGCTGAAATGCGTATTAAGAACCATGCAATATGATATAAAGCACAGAATAAGCAAGGGAAGTATTAGTGTATTATAGCCGAGTGTGTACTTTGTCTCAAAATAGGACAGTATAGGAAAAGAGAGTGCAAAGAGACATATAACTGCCACAATGATATGTCTTATATTATAACGCAGTCTGTTTTTCATGGGTGCAAAGCATAGAATTGCGGAGGGGATCAAGGGAAGATATGAAATTAATGATATGAGATATTCCTTCTGATTCAATTATGTGCTCCTCCCTGGTCATGTCTGCTGTGCAGCTTGCTGAAAACATAATTCCTTCTTATCTGGTTAAGGCTTTTCTTCTCACGGACATTAACAGGAAAAGTGTGTCCGCCTTCCAATTCACATGTATCGCCGAAATCTGTGATGTAATCCATGTTGATAAGAATACCTCTGTTGATTCGAAGAAAACGATTGTCTTTATTAAGAATTTCGCAGATTTCTGAAAATGTCATCCTAGGATGATATTCGCGGTTATCCCTGCATATTATCTGAACATAATTTCTGTTGCTGGAAACATATTTTATATTATGATATGGAATACCTTTTTCTGTTCCGTCAGAAGATATCATCAACCTCTCAACGTTAGCAGACTGCATGGCAGCTATATCATTTAAGACTTTATACAGAGATTCTTTCAGTGTCTCATATGATTCCGGTTTGATTATATAGTGATATGCATGTACATCAAATGCAGAAAAAGTGTGATCCTCACTTGTTGTGAGAAAAACGATAAGAGTATCGTTGTCAACAGTCCGGATTTTTCTTGCTGCATCAATACCGGTCATTTCATCCATATATATATCCATAAAGATAAGTGTATATTTCAAAGGACGGTAGCTCTCAAGAAAGCTCTCGGCATTATTGAAAATGCTAAGCTCTATATTAATATGATTAGCTGAGGCATATTCTTTGATAATGCTGCTAATGCGCATCTGTTCATTTTCCAGGTCTTCAACAAGAGCGATATTCATGATGAGCAATCCTCCCTAATCTCAATATATGTATTGTAGCAAAAATGAAAAGAATTTCAAGGTTGTATTGTCACATGCTTTTAATAATAAATCTTAAAAACGAGAATGTCTTGTATAGTTTTTGATGAGGTTCAGCTTTGCACTAAGGCAAGACAAGCAATTAAGGCATTAGTTAGTGAAGGAAGATATGATTATTTTTATATGGATAAATTATTGTGGTTATGGTAAGATAAATACAGGTGAGATATAATATTTAATAGAATTACAAAATAGATATTAATAATTATATGTTAAAGGATGGTGATTTTATGTCGGGATTACAGGAACAGGTTGTAAAGAAGGTGGCAGGTTTATCAGAAGCTGATTTACTTTTTATTAACGAAATGATTGACAGGTTTATGAAGCCTAAATATAAAGATGACAAGGAAACAAAACGTATCGGTATAGCAAAGGGTAAGGCGTTATATAATCCTGATTACGATTTTGATGAACTTAATGACGAAATAGCGAAAATGTTTGGGGTGAATAAATGAAGGTATTATTAGACACGCATATAATATTATGGGCCATATCTGATGATATAAGATTAAGTAATAAAGCCAGAGAAATTATATTGGATAAAACAAATGATATATTTTACAGTACAATATCTGTATGGGAAATCATGATAAAACATATGATAAAACCTGACCAGATTTATATAAGCGCTGAAGAACTTGTATCATATTGTAGTGATATGGGTTATCAAAATATCCCTATTCTTAATAGACATATTAAGCCTTTGGAAACATTGGTGTTTAATCCTGATAAACAAATAGAACATAATGATCCATTTGACAGGTTACTAATTGCACAAGCAAAATCAGAAGAAAAATATCTAATTACAAGTGATACCAAAATACCATACTATCATGAGAAGTATGTGATTTCGGTATAGGTAAGGATTGCATCTGTTTGGATTTGAAATAATAAAATATGGTTTTTTGACGTTCGTCCCAGATTTCAAGACATTCGTCCCTAACCTATTGATTTTTTGATGATTGCTTGATACACTTACATCAAATGCAGATGGGAGTGTATGGCATATGAATATGTATATGAGATACAAATTGGGTATTGACAAGTCAAATTGCGTAAGCGAAAATTACCTTACCTTGTAAAACTGCACGCATTTTTAGAACAGAATACAGATTGAATTATATGAAGCATATCTTATGTGACAGCGCATAGGGTGTGCTTTTTATTGTACATTTATCAATGAGTGGTCATTAGGATTGTTGGATAGTAAAAGAATAGAAATGGAGGAATCATAATGAAACAAAAAAAGGTATTAAGGAGTATAGCATCTTTCATTCTTGTTATAGCGATGACTTTCGGAGTGATTCTGGGAATGTCAATGGGGATAGTGGCACAAGCTTCGACAACCACCTCGACCATTACCGTAGGCGGCACGGACTACACGCTGTTCACGGGCTTCACCGCTACGGACGGCACGGCAGTAGATAACGCTTTTGTCTATGGAAACATGGTAGACGGCAATACATCCACCTCGTTCCACGCATTTACTTCTACCGCCTATGTCGAGTTCAATTCGGATGAGCCTATCATTCCAAAGGGCTACATCTTCAACAGCTACAGTGCAGACTACTACAAGCCCACTGGTTGGGTGCTGAAGGACAAGGCCAACGCCACGGACGATTGGACTACGCTTT
Organism: uncultured Clostridia bacterium; assembly: GCA_946186175.1. Classification (GTDB taxonomy): domain Bacteria; phylum Bacillota; class Clostridia; order Lachnospirales; family Lachnospiraceae; genus CAG-590. The sequence goes on from CAMHMG010000009.1 coordinate 11,845, forward strand.
CGTTCTACTCCGGCCAGACGCTTTCGTCTGGGCAGGAGTTCCAGTACGCTTGCGACAACGACGGCAACACAGCCTACAAGTATTTCCGCTTCGAGGCATCGAACACTGCCAACAACATTTGGCTGACGGAAATCAGGCTGTATGGCTCAGTGCCTGATGTCTATTATACCCACCTCACCGTAAAGGCTGCAACCTGCACGGAGACGGGCATCAAGCAGGACTGCTATCAGCGCAATGACGGCAAGTATTTCACCGACGAGACGGGCGAGACGGAACTTGACGAGTCTGACGTTATAGCACCGCTGCTTGCCCACACGGGCGTACACCACGAGGCTACGGACACAAACATCGAGTATTGGCAATGCTCCATGTGCAATAAGTATTTCAGCGATGAAGATTGAACCACGGAGATAACGGAGGAGCAGACCCAAATTTATCGCACAATTACAATTAATGACAGCATTAGCGAACTTGTTACCAGCAATGTCAATCAGGTTCTTGCAGGTGCTACCGTGACGCTGACCGTCAGCCACTTGATTGATGTCTCGACATTGAAAGTAAATAATGGTGCAGTTGAATTAACAGGTATTGGCAACAATCAGTACACATTCACTGCTCCTGCGGATAATGTGACTGTAACGGCAGAAACCCTATCTACTTACTCTTTCAGCTTGCCTGATAACATGGAGATAGTTAGTACTACTAAATCGGCTGCCAACAAGACCGACTACTTCACCATCACCGAGGACGGTGACCGCCGTATTATTATGCAGAAGGACGATACTGACTACAGCGTTACAATTGATGCCGACATTACAGGCGGCACAGTGACGGCGGACAAGACCACTGCAAAGGCTGGAGAGTTGGTTACTCTGACTGTTGCCCCGGCATCAGGCTACGGTCTGCAATCTCTCACTGTTAAAGACGCATCGGATAATGATGTGTCTGTATCAAGCAGAAAATTTATTATGCCGAAGGGCAGCGTGATCGTAAGTGCAACTTTTATTCAGACTACGGCGGCATTCGACCAAGCAACAGGTGTGCTGACATTAAACGGCAATGTTGTTGCAGACGAGATAAAAGCATACGGAGCAATAGTAGGTGAATATGGCGGCATTGACGAGTACAGCCCTGTAACTTCTGTTGTCTGCGAGCCGGGAACGGTGCTGCCTGCCGATTGCTCTGAATTATTCTTGAATTTTTACAATTTAAGCGATAATCTTACCATTGACCTGAGTAATGCTGATGTGTCAGGTGTTACCAATATGTCCAAAATGTTCGGCGGATACTGTCTTACCACTATCTATGTCAACAGTGCGTGGAGTATGGAGAACGTAACAACTTCCGATCAGATGTTCTATGGTTGTGGTGTATTAACAGGCGGCAATGGGACAAGGTGGGAGGATATAGAGCGTTTCAACGGTTATGAAACCGCAATGAGCAGCACATACGCCGTTGTTGACGGAAAGAACGGACAGAAGGGGTATCTGACACACAAAAAAGGAACGCCCGTAATCACAACTGCGCCTTCTGCCAAAACCGACCTTGTATATAACGGCGAGGAACAGGAGCTAATTACAGCCGGAACAACGAATTTTGGCGATTTTCTGAGTTATAGTCTTGACGGTGTGACTTACAATGCGGATATTCCGACAGCAACAGATGCAGGAACTTATACCGTTTATTACAAGGTCGAGGGTAGTGATAACTGGAATGCGGTTGAACCGCAGACGGTAGAAATTACGATTAAGTGCAGGGTATCCTTTGACGCAAACGGCGGAAACGGAACAATGAAAGATGGTGGCGTAGAAAAGGATACGCAGTACACTCTTCCGGAATGCACCTTTACCGCACCGGACGGCAAGGCATTTGACAAGTGGCAGATTGGCGATGATACAGAAAATTTGAAATCTGTCGGAGATACCATTACGATTACCGATAATACGATCATCAAAGCAATCTATAAGGATGCTATCAAATATACCCTTGTTCCAGCAAAGGCTGCAACATGTGCTGAAAAAGGAAATATCGAGTATTACACTGGTTCGGATGGAAACTTATATACAGACACAAATGGTACACTTCTGACCGATCTGAATAATGATGGGAATATTGATATGAAAGATATAGTGACTGCAGCATTAGGTCATAAATGGAATGCTCCTACATATACATGGAGTGCTGATAATAAAACCTGTACTGCAACAAAAGTCTGCGCTAACGATAATACTCATATAGAAACAGAAAACGTAAATACAACATATGAAGTAACGAAGGTTGCAACCTGTGAAGAAAAGGGAACACGTACATATACTGCAACATTTGAGGGTTTTGCAAACCAGACAAAGGATGTAGATATAGAAGCAACCGGACATTTATACGGAACACCAAGTTATACATGGAGTGATGACGGAAAGAGTTGTCAGGCAAGCGTAACTTGTTCAAATGATCCAAAGCATGTTGTTACTGAAAAGGCAACAATTTCAGGAAAGATAACAACTCCTGCAACATGTAAGGAAAAAGGAATAACTACATATACGGCAACATTTACTAACACCATATTTGCAACTCCGACAAAGGTTGTTGCGGATGTAGAAAAGCTTACAACACATACACCTGCCGAGGCTGTTAAAGAAAAGGAAGTAGCAGCAACGTGTATGACGGCAGGTTCTTACGAAGAAGTAGTTTACTGTTCGGTATGTGGTAAGGAGCTGAGTCGAGAGACAAAGACTGTATCAGTTCCCGGTCATGACTGGGGTGAATGGACTGTAAAAACTCCTGCAACAGAGACAACTGAAGGCGTGGAGAAAAGAGTATGTAAGACCGATGTAAGCCACACAGAAACAAGAGCGATACCAATGCTTTCTCATACACATGTACTTGTTAAGGTAGAAGCAAAGGCAGCAACCTGCACTGAAACAGGAAATATAGAATACTGGACATGTGAAGGATGTAATAAGCTATTTGCGGACAAAGACGGTAAGACAGAGATAAATACAGAAGATACTGTAAAGGCTAAGATCGCACATACGCCTGCTGCTTCAACAAAAGAAAATGAGACTGCAGCAACTTGTGAAAATGATGGTTCTTATGAAGAGGTAGTAAAGTGCAGCATCTGTGGTGAAGAGATAAGCAGAAAGACTGTAACTGTAGAAGCTCTCGGACATGACTGGGGTGAATGGGTTCAGACAAAGGTACCTACAGAAACCATCGAGGGTGAGCTTACAAGAAGGAAAGGACTTTCGAAGAAGGTCAGAATTAAATAATAAGCATATAAGATTTCATCTATTCTTATATATCCTCTTTGGGTGAAACCCCATAAAACCTCCGGTGTCTGTGCAAGTTGGTAGATGCCGGAGGTTTGTTATTGCTATGAAATTATTCCTTAAATATTGTAAAATGTATTAACATGGGTTAAAATTATCAATGATTGGTTTGAATATATTATTTGATTATATATCATGGAGGTGCAGCGAGTGAAGAAGATAGGTACTGGATATGAGAATTACAAAGAATTCATAGATGAAGATATGTATTACATTGATAAGACAATGCTTGTCAAGGATGTAGTGGAAAAAGGTGGAAAGGTGACTCTTTTTACAAGACCTAGAAGATTCGGTAAGACTCTTGCCATTTCCATGCTTCAGACTTTCTTTGAGCTGGAGTATGATTACGATGGTAATGTGATAGATAAAACAAGATACTTTGAGGGAATGAAGATAATGAATGCACCGGATAATATACTTTCCATGATGGGTCAGTATCCTGTTATCAAACTTTCTTTGAAGTCTGCAAAGCAGCCAAACTTCAGAGCTGCCGCATTACAACTTAGGGATGATATAGTATCGGAGTTTGACCGACATAATTACCTTAAGGACTCGGATAAACTATCTGAAACAGAGAATAAGCTGTTTAAAGAATTATTGAATGCCCAAAAAAGAGAAGATCTTAAGAATGAGGAGGATTTCAGAGCGGAGATAGACAGATATGCAACCGCACTTAAAACTCTCTCTGTATGCCTTAAGAAATATCATAAAAAGAATGTCATAATACTTCTTGATGAATATGATGTGCCGCTAGAAAATGCTTATTATAAAGGATTCTATAATGATATGGTTGAATTTATACGATCTCTCTTTGAATCGGCACTTAAAACCAATGATGCTTTGGAAAGAGCAGTTGTAACCGGATGTTTAAGAATAAGCAAGGAGAGTATATTCACAGGATTGAATCATCTGGAGATAAATTCCGTAAGGGATGGCAGCTTTGCTGAGGGCTTTGGTTTTACGGAAGCGGAAACGGAACAGATGCTTATTGATTACGGTCTGACTGACAGGATAGAAGAGGCTAAGAAGTGGTATGACGGCTATCTCTTTGGGAATACGGAGATATATAATCCATGGAGTATTATCAATTATGTGTATTCTATTGTGCTTGATGGCAAACAATTTCCTGAACCCCATTGGCCTAACACTTCATCTAATACTATTATCAAGGATCTTGTATGGCATGCTGATCCGGAGATGAAGAAAGAGCTTGATATACTTATCAACGGAGGAACCATAGAGAAGAGAATTCACGAGGATATAACCTATGATGACATACATGAGTCGAAGGATAATCTGTGGAATTTCCTGTTCTTTACAGGGTATCTGAAGAAGGTGTCGGAGAGAAAGGATGGCAGAGACATATATCTGACAATGAAGATTCCTAATGAAGAAATAGCAAGCATTTATGAAAATCAAATCAATACATGGTTTGAAAAACAGGTAAAGGATACTGACAGGGGAATACTTAATAAGGCGGTACTAGAAGGCGACACAGAGACTGTGGAGAATTATGTTAGCGACTTGCTTGCAAAAAGTATAAGTATATTTGACAGTGACGAATCCTTCTATCATGGATATTTCCTTTCACTCTTGTATGGTGTACCTGGTTATACGGTTCAGTCTAATCGTGAGGAGGGCGACGGAAGACCGGATATAGTACTGTATCCGGATAGACCGAAAGACCCTGCCATCATCTTTGAGATCAAGGTGAGAAAGAAGTTCAATGAGATGGAAGATGGATTAAATGAAGCCTTTGATCAGATTAGAACAAGAAAGTATGAAGAGGGAGTCCTTGATGACGGATACATGGGTGTGAAGTCTTATGGAATATGTTTCTGCAAGAAGAGCTGCATTGTAGGAAGATATAACTAAATGTTTGTTCATGTGACATTCTGACATATTTTTTGTATGTATATGACACCGGATGATTGGAAGCCGTCAGAAATGTCAATCACATCAACAGAATAGACAGCCAGAACCGTGAGATTAAAATCGCCAGGGACAACATCAAGGAGCTTTCTGTTGAAGTCATGGAAGCTCTTGCACATACAATAGATGCAAAGGACGAATACACAAGAGGCCATTCGGTTAGGGTGGCGAAGTATTCAAGAATGATAGCAGAAAGACTTAATCTTAGTTCTGAAGAATGTGAGAATGTATATTATATGGCACTTTTGCATGACATTGGAAAGATAGGGGTACCTAATGAGATCATTAACAGTACAACAAAACTGACTGATGACGAGTATGCCGTCATCAAGACACATCCTGGCGTTGGATATGATATTTTAGCGGAGATTAAGAGCCGTCCCGATCTGTCCATAGGTGCAAGATGGCATCACGAACGCTATGATGGAAAGGGTTATCCTAATGGCAAGAAAGGGGTGTAGATTCCATTCTTTGCAAGAATAATAGCGGTGGCAGACAGTTATGATGCGATGACATCTAATCGTAGTTATCGTAAAAATCTGCAATTAAGTATATAGAGATGTAAATAATTGTCGTTTTTTTGACGTTCGTCCCAGATTTATTGACATTCGTCCCTAAAGGGTTGAATAATTATATATAAATTATTAGAATCATTTAGTAAACAACGAAGAATTATTAATAAGTGAGACTTGAGAGACAGAGTAGGAGACAGAGAACCGCCCCTGTCTTCAATAACTTAATCTGATTGGAGAGAATAGTAATTATGTTTAAAAATTCTAATAATAACGTTATCAACCATCTTGTAACTACTATATCTTTAATATTTATTCTTATGGCATTGATGCTAGTCTATATATTCACATCTTTTTACAGAAGTTCGTCCAATAATATTATGGGGCTTGGCGTAAGTAATATTAACAGCCAGGCTACAATGATTGAGAACTATATTAATAAGGGACAGGATATACTCTGGGTTACAGCGGATACCGTTAATTACATGCTTGAAAGTAATATGAGTGAAGAAGAGATTCTTCATTTTCTTCAAAAAGAGACAAATAAGGTAGAGAATGAGATCGACGATAATTTTACCGGTATTTATGGATATATTAACGGTGAATATATAGACGGAAGTGGCTGGATACCACCGGAAGGCTATGCCCCCAAAGAACGTGTGTGGTATGAGGCGGCTGTTGCAGCAGGTGGAAAAGCGACAATCGTTGCTCCGTATCTGGATGCACAGACCAATACAATTATGATATCTATAAGCGAATTGTTGTCTGACGGGGAAAGTGTTATTTCTCTGGATATAGCCTTGAACGAAGTACAGAGTATCACAGAAAGCATGACGATGGGTGACAAAGGCTATGGTTTTATTATGGATAAAACAGGACTTGTTGTGGCACATCTCGATGAATCTGAAAAGGGTAAAATATATCCGAAAAATGATGAGCAGCGAGTAATGATCGACAAGATCATGAATGGAGATGAGGAACATTTTTCAATCTCATTAGACGGAAAGAAATGCACCGTATTTTCCAGACAGATTGTTGATGATTGGTATGTTGTTATCGTTGCGGATAATACCAAGTTGATGATGGAGCTTAGGAGACAATTGTTTATCTGTATCCTTGTATCTGTTCTGGTATTCGTAATAATAGTTATCTATTCCTCAATTTTTGCAAGAAATATTGCTAGGTCTAGAAAAAAGGAAAAAGAAAGCCGTGAGAAGCTTGACAGGGTCAATATGAATATAATCAGGTCCCTCGCATATACGATCGATGCTAAGGATCGTTATACCAGCGGTCATTCACAAAGGGTTGCTGAATACTCATTAGCATTAGCCCAAAGGATGGGGAAATCTGAGGAAGATCAGAAGATAATATACTATGCAGGTCTCTTACATGATGTTGGTAAGATAAGAGTTCCCGAATCGGTCATCAATAAACCGGGTAAGCTTTCCGAGGAGGAATTTGATCAGATCAGAATTCATCCTATAAGTGGTTATCATATCTTGAGGGATATACATGAGGATGAACGTATAGGCTACGGCGCAAAATATCATCATGAAAGATATGACGGAACAGGATATCCTAACGGGTTAGTGGGAGATAATATACCGGAAATAGCAAGAATAATAGGCGTTGCTGATGCATACGACGCAATGGCAAGTAACAGAAGTTACAGAAATGCGCTTTCACAGGATACAGTAAGAGCTGAAATTGAGAAGGGAAAGGGCAGGCAGTTCGATCCTGAAATTGCAGATATAATGCTTCGGATGATAGATGAGGATAAGGAGTACAGAATGTGCCAGACAGATATTAATCACAAAGATATACTTGTTGTTGATGATGAACTGATGAATATTAAGATGGTTGAGAGAATTCTCAAGGATACGGCATCGATTAATGTAATACGTGCTATGAACAAGGAAGAAACCTTTGATGCTTTGGAGAAAAATGATATTTCATTAATTTTGTTGGATTTGAAAATGCCGGACATTGACGGCTTTGAATTATTCAAGCTTATCAGAGAACAATACAGTGTACCTGTTGTATTAATGACGGCAGAAAGAAGTGTTGAGACAATCCATATGATCAGCGAACTTGGTATAGATGATTATCTTACAAAACCTCTTAACGCTTTCATAACTAAGGAAATGGTATATGGAATTATTAAGTCCGGACGGAATGGTCTGTAGAGTATTAATGGGGGATATATCATGCGGAAAAGAATTATTAATAGTATGTTTCGCGAGGATCTGGATATACAGCACAGACTGCTGAATCTGATTCTTAGTGCAGCATTTATCGGAGGAACATTTTCCTTGATAGCAACTATAGCAATGGGAGGATTTACAAGCGCTGCTGTGACAGCGGTTCTTCTTATAATAGTTCTTATATCATTGTATTTGTCTGTGTTTCTCAAACGTATAACTGCTTCTGCGGTTCTTATTACCGGAATGGCTAATCTGTTCATTTTTCCTTGGATGTATTTTAATTCTGGAGGTATGTATAGTGGAATGCCGATATGGTTCGTGCTGGGTCTTATATTCACATGGCTGACTCTTAAGGGACGCATATGCTATGTTATGTATGCACTTAACCTGGTTGCTTTGATAGGTTGTATATTGGTGGGAGATATTCATCCGGAATGGTTCAAACCTATGCCGGAAGGATTTATGAAAGGTGACATTATACAGACTATCATTGCTGTATCTGCCATAATCGGAATCATTTTCAAATACCAGACCTATGTATATGAAAAACAGAGAATTAAGATATTAGAACAGGATAAGCAGCTTCATATAGCCAATGATGCCAAGAGCCAGTTTCTTGCTAATATGTCACATGAGATTAGGACTCCGATCAACGGAATAATCGGTATGAATGCCCTTGTTCTTGAAGAGCTCAAGGATGGAAATATTGATAATATTGCAGAATATGCCAATAATGTCAACAGTGCAAGCCAGATGCTCCTCTCGATTATTAACGATATCCTTGATATATCCAAGATCGAATCGGGCAAGATGGAACTTGTTCCTGTGGAATACGAGGTGTTCTCTGTTCTTAATGATTGTTACAATATGACATTGACAAGAGCTTCCGAAAAAGGGCTTGAATTGTGTATGGAGATTGACAGTCGGGTACCTTCGGTACTATATGGAGACGAAGTACGTATAAGACAGATAATCAATAATTTTCTCTCCAATGCAGTAAAATATACCCACATGGGTAAGGTTACATTGAGGGTAAAAGAAGAGTCAAGAAAAGCTGAGATGGTATATCTTGTTATTGAGATAGAGGACACGGGAATCGGAATAAGGGAAGAGGATATGGATAAACTGTTTCAGAATTTTACTCGGCTTGACGAGAAGAAAAACCGTAATATAGAGGGCACAGGTCTCGGACTCTCTGTTACAGAAAAGCTTGTAAATCTAATGGGTGGAGAGATTAAGGTATCGAGTACATATGGCAAAGGCTCAAAATTCACGGTGTTGATGGGGCAGAAGATAATTGACAGTGCGCCGATAGGTGATTTTCAGCAAAAATATCGCAATCTGGTCAATCAGCAAAACGAGAACGAGATGTCTATCTATATTCCGGATGCAAAAATACTAGTTGTTGATGACGTGGATATGAATATAAGTGTTGTTAAGGGATTGTTGAAACGTACATATGCCCTGATCGATTCAGCCACAAGCGGCGAAGAGTGTATCAATAAGATATATGACAATGAATACGATATTATTTTTTTGGATCATATGATGCCCGGTATGGATGGTATAGAAACCTATACCAAAATGAAGGAGAAAAAGGATCATAAAAATGTCGATACCCCTGTTATAGTTCTGACAGCCAATGCTATAGTAGGAGCTAAGGAAATGTATCTTGAAAAAGGGTTTTCGGATTATCTGTCCAAACCTGTGAGATATAAGGAGCTTATCGAAATACTTGTAAAATATCTGCCCCAAAAGCTGATCAAGCAGTATAAGGAAAAGGCGTTATCCAATGATGATAATATAATAAATGATAAGACTATTGATGATAAGACAATAAATGATACATATAAGGGAGAGCGCGTCATTAATAACAAGTCAGAAGATGGAGGAGACAATAGCATGAATAAGAGCATTGAAGAACGGTTTCCTATGCTTGATACAAAGACAGGTATGGGATACTGTATGGAGGATGAGGAATTCTACATAGAAATGATCCGTACATATATAGAAAGTGATAAGAGAGAAGTGTTGATTGAAGCATTTAACACAGAGGACTGGAAACTATATGAGAATTATGCACATGCTGTCAAAAGCGGATCTCTTAATATAGGAGCGGTAACGCTGTCAGAACATGCAAAATCACTTGAGTTTGCTGCTAAGGATGATAACTATGAATATATTAAGGAACATCACAATGATTTTATAGGTGAGTATAGTGATATGATAGACAAATTAGATAATGTACTTAACTGTTTTAAATGAATTGTATTTTGATTGTAGTGCCTTCGCCTTCTTTGCTTACAATATCCAGTTCTGCTCCATGCAGCTCCACAATATGCTTGACAATAGCAAGTCCAAGACCGGTTCCGCCGGTCTTTTTTGATCTGCTTTTATCTACCCGGAAGAAACGTTCAAAGATACGGCTTTGATGTTCTGCAGATATGCCTATGCCGTCATCAGATACGGTAAGGGAATTGTCTTTAACGGTGATCCATACATGCCCGTTTTTTCTGTTGTATCTTATTGCGTTATCGCATAGATTATATACAAGTTCTTCCATCATGGTTTTGTTAGCATTTATAATAGTGCTATCACCATCAACATTTATCGTAACCTCATGTTTATCTGCTGTGGGTTCAAGCATTGCCTGACAGGTCAGGGCAATCTCGTAAAGGTTGACAGGCTCAAATGCTATTTGACTGTTCTGTGATGAATCCAATTCAGACAATCTCAATATGTCGTTGATGAGTGTGAGCAGACGGTCAGAATTTCTGTGTATTTCACCGGCGAATTTTCTTGTGTCTGTATCATTTGCCATTCCATTTTCAATTAATTCCGAATAGCCGGAGATAGAGGTTAGAGGAGTCTTTAATTCGTGTGAGACATTGGCTGAAAACTCCTGCCTGATATTAGCATTTTTAACTATGTTATCATGCTGCATACGGATATGCGAAAGTATAGGTTCAAGTTCCTTGTATACATGTCCGTTATTGATCTTAGAGGCGATAGTCCCAGATGGTTCATTTTCTAAATTCGCATCAGAGGATATATCAGTTGCCAGATTCTCAATAGGCTTTAAAATACTAATGGTCAGAAAATGACTGATAATATAGCATCCGATCAGCAGCATGATCGCAAATATAACTATCAGAGGAAAAGCATGTCCGAATATATTGTAAATGCTGCTAGTAAGTTTGGCAGTTCTTAATATGCTTCCGTCAGAAAGGCGGATAGCATAGTAGAAGTTAGATTGATTGATGGTTGAAGAGCGACGGATACTTTCACCTTCACCTTTATTATATGCATCTGCTATTTCAACTCTACTCTTGTGATTTTCGAGCCCTGTAATATCTGCAACATTATCAAATACAACATCACCATTGCTGTCAATAAGCGTCATACGTATATCAGATTTGGAAAGCTCTTTGGCATAGCGGGTGATCTTTTCTATATCGAAGTCATCAGATGAATAGAGATCCGATGTGGGTTCGACAAAGAAATCTGCATCAGCAAGTAGCTTGGTATATACTTTGAGATCATCCATTACTTCTTCTCTAAACACTCTATAATATGCCGCAGTACATAAAACAGATGTCAGTATTATTGCTATGGTTGTTATTATCATTATTTGAATATTAATGGTTTTCTTCATGGTTTGTGTTTCCTTATGAGCTTAGCATGGTCGGCTACTTTGCTATATATCCGACATTTCTTACGGTATTGATGTGTTGTCCGGCATCTCCAAGTTTTTGCCGGAGGGTCTTAATATGCATGTCGAGAGTTCTGGATTCTCCTTGAAAGTCAATACCCCATATACGCTCCATCAATACGTCACGCTTCATGACGATTCCGGCGTTTTTGATAAGCAGTGACAGAAGTTCATATTCCTTATAAGTAAGTTCTATATCATCACCGTCAACATGACAGGTGCGGCTGTCAGGGAAAATCTCAATTTTGTCCAGAGTCAATTTTTCTGATTTGGATATGTTGCCGCTGCGTCGAAGCAAAGCCTTTACCCTGGATATTAATTCCATGATTCCGAAGGGTTTGGTTATATAGTCGTCTGCACCTTGATCAAGTCCTTTAACAGTATCGATTTCTGTTGACTTGGCGGTAACCATTATTATGGGAATATTTTCTGTAGCTGTTCCTGCTCTTAGTTTTTTGAGGATTGAAAGGCCGTCTTCATCCGGTAACATGATATCAAGTATTACAAGGTCAGGAACTGATACATCAAGCTGTTTGTAGAATGTTTTTGCATTTTCAAATCCGGAAACTTCATATCCACTGCTTTTTAATGCATAGGTTTCTATCTCTAATATGTTGTTATCATCCTCGACAATATATATACTCGGCATTATTTACCACCCCGCTGCTTTTTGCTTTTCTTGGATTTTTTATCGTTTGTTTTTTTGTTGATTTTATTTTTGCTGTCTTCTTTCTGAGAGTTGTCTTTATTTTTGTTGTTTTCTTTCTGAGTGTTGTTTTTATTCATGTTGTCTTCTTTTTGAGAGTTGTCTTT
>CAMHMG010000010.1 GCA_946186175.1 uncultured Clostridia bacterium
CAAATGACGTTTTTTATGTACGTGTAGATAGAACAAGAAAGGTGCCGATTACCGTACTTATTCGTTCTTTGGGAATCGGAACCAATGAGGAGATCAAAGAATTATTTGGCGATGAACCTAAGATTCTTGCAAGTATTGAGAAGGATTCAGCTACCAGCTATGAGGATGGTCTGTTAGAATTATATAAGAAGATTCGTCCGGGTGAGCCCCTTGCAGTTGAAAGCGCAGAGAGTCTTATCAATGCGATGTTCTTTGATCCAAGACGTTATGACCTTGCAAAGGTTGGACGTTATAAGTTCAACAAGAAGCTGGCATTTAAGAATCGTATAGCAGGACATATTCTTGCTGAGGATGCAGTTAGTCCTGTAACAGGTGAGATTGTAGCAAAAGCAGGAGATAAGCTTACAAGAGAATCAGCACAGGCAATTCAGTATGCCGCTGTTCCATATGTTATGATCCAGACAGAGACACGCAATGTCAAGGTGCTTTCTAATATGATGGTCGATATCAAAGAGTATGTTAACTTTGATGTTGAAGAACTCGGCGTAACAGAAGAAGTATTTTATCCAATCCTTGCTCAGATTTTAGAAGAATACAAGGATGAGGAAGAACTTAAGCGTGCAATTAAGAGAGATATACATGATCTTATTCCTAAGCATATCACCAAGGAAGATATTCTTGCATCAATAAGTTACAATATTCACCTTGAGTATGGTATCGGTAATGATGATGATATTGACCACTTGGGCAATCGTCGTATCAGAGCAGTTGGCGAGCTCTTGCAGAATCAGTATCGTATAGGTCTTTCAAGACTTGAACGTGTTGTAAGAGAGAGAATGTCAACTCAGGATATAGAGACTATTACACCACAGTCACTCATTAACATTAAGCCTGTAACAGCTGCTGTTAAGGAATTCTTCGGAAGTTCACAGTTGTCACAGTTCATGGATCAGAATAATCCGCTCTCAGAGCTTACACATAAGAGACGTCTTTCAGCACTTGGTCCCGGTGGTCTTTCAAGAGATCGTGCCGGATTTGAGGTTCGAGACGTTCACTATACACACTATGGAAGAATGTGTCCTATTGAGACACCAGAAGGTCCTAACATCGGACTTATCAACTCACTTGCAACATATGCAAGGATTAATCAGTATGGTTTTGTCGAGGCGCCATACAGAAAGCTTGACAAGACAGATCCTAAGAATCCTATCGTAACTGATGAGGTTGTATATCTTACTGCTGACGAGGAGGATAATTATGTAGTAGCTCAGGCTAATGAGCAGGTTAACCCGGATGGCACGTTTGTGCGTTCTCGTATAGCAGGTCGTTTCCGTGAAGAGACTGCCGAGTTCGACAGAGAGAGAGTTGACCTTATGGATGTATCTCCTAAGATGGTATTCTCAGTGGCAACATCAATGATTCCATTCCTGGAGAATGATGATGCTAACCGTGCACTCATGGGATCAAACATGCAGAGACAGGCAGTTCCTTTGTTAAAGACAGAAGCTCCTATAGTTGGTACCGGAATGGAAGGAAAGGCTGCGGTTGACTCCGGAGTTTGTATTATTGCAAAACATGACGGTGTCGTTGACAAATCAACTAGTAAAGAAATCGTTGTCAAATGTGACGACGGAAGCAAAGACACTTATGAAGTAATCAAATTCGCAAGAAGTAATCAGGGTAACTGTATGAATCAGAGACCTATTGTGAATAAGGGTGACAGAGTTAAGGCCGGAGACGTTATCGCTGACGGTGCTTCTACTGCAGGTGGTGAGATAGCACTTGGCAAGAACCCTCTTATCGGTTTCATGACATGGGAAGGTTATAATTACGAGGATGCCGTACTTCTTAGTGAAAGACTTGTTCAGGAGGATGTATATACTTCTGTTCATATAGAAGAGTATGAAGTGGATGCAAGAGATACTAAGCTCGGACCTGAAGAGATCACAAGAGAGCTTGCAGGTCAATCTCAGGATCTTCTTAAAAACCTTGACGAGAATGGTATTATCCGAATAGGTGCAGAGGTTCGTGCCAATGATATCCTTGTTGGTAAAGTTACTCCTAAGGGAGAGACAGAACTTACTGCTGAGGAAAGATTGCTTCGCGCAATTTTTGGTGAGAAAGCAAGAGAGGTTCGTGATACGTCACTTCGTGTACCTCATGGTGCTTTCGGTATTGTAATGGATACTAAAATGTTCACAAGAGAGAATGGAGATGAACTTCCACCGGGAGTTAACAAATCTGTTCGTGTATATATAGCACAGAAGAGAAAGATCAGCGTTGGTGATAAGATGGCCGGTCGTCATGGTAACAAGGGTGTTATCTCGCGTATTCTTCCTGTTGAAGATATGCCATTCCTTCCTAACGGACGTCCGCTCGACATCGTGCTTAATCCTTTGGGTGTGCCTTCGCGTATGAATATCGGACAGGTGCTTGAAGTGCATTTGGGACTTGCAGCTAAGGCGCTTGGATTTAAGATTTCTACTCCTGTATTTGACGGAGCTAATGAGGAAGATATCATGGAAACTCTTGAGATGGCTAATGATTATGTCAATACAGAGTGGGAAGATTTCGATAAAAAATGGAGAAGTCAGGTAGCCGATGAAGTTATGGATTACCTTTATGAGAACCGCGACCATAGAGAAGAGTGGAAGGGTGTTCCAATCAACCG
The DNA here is from genome assembly GCA_946186175.1 of uncultured Clostridia bacterium. Classification (GTDB taxonomy): domain Bacteria; phylum Bacillota; class Clostridia; order Lachnospirales; family Lachnospiraceae; genus CAG-590. Next base: position 2,672 of record CAMHMG010000010.1, read on the forward strand.
TACAGGTAAGGTTACACTTCGTGACGGACGTACCGGTGAGGAATTTGATTCTCCTGTAACAATCGGTTTCATGCATTATTTGAAACTTCATCACCTTGTTGATGATAAGATACATGCCCGTTCTACCGGACCATACTCACTCGTAACACAGCAGCCGCTTGGTGGTAAAGCACAATTTGGTGGACAGCGCTTCGGAGAGATGGAGGTTTGGGCTCTTGAGGCATATGGAGCTTCATATACACTTCAGGAAATCCTAACAGTTAAGTCCGATGATGTTGTGGGTCGTGTTAAGACATATGAGGCAATTATCAAGGGTGACAATATTCCTGAACCGGGTATTCCGGAATCATTTAAGGTACTTCTTAAGGAGTTCCAGTCACTTGCACTCGATGTAAGAGTATTGAAGGCTGAGGATGACGGAGAGTACTCTGAGGTCGAGATCGGTGAGAATATTGATTATGGCAATGATGATATGAGAAGATTCGGAGATATGGATTACGATGGTCAGGAAGCGGAGATGAAAGAGCATGGATACTCCGGTGTTGACGAAGATGATAACAACTTCGAATTAGAAGGCAATGGTTATGATGATAGCTATGAGGATGACTATGGCGATGATGATAGTTATGACGACAGCTATGATGATAATTATGATGAATAATAGGAGGAGAGCAGATAAATGTCAGCTATGAATAATCAGGTAGTAGAACAACAGATGAACTTTGATGCGATCAAGATTGGACTTGCTTCTCCGGAAAAGATTAGAGAGTGGTCTCGTGGTGAGGTTAAGAAGCCTGAAACCATCAACTACAGAACATTGAAGCCTGAACGCGACGGCTTGTTCTGTGAAAGAATATTTGGACCAAGTAAGGACTGGGAATGCCACTGTGGAAAGTATAAGAAGATTCGTTACAAAGGCGTAATCTGTGACAGATGTGGTGTTGAAGTTACCAAAGCTAATGTACGTCGTGAGAGAATGGGACATATTGAGCTTGCAGCACCGGTTTCACATATATGGTATTTCAAGGGTATTCCAAGCCGTATGGGACTTATACTTGATATATCTCCAAGAACTTTGGAGAAAGTTCTCTATTTTGCATCATATATTGTGCTTGATCCGGGTGAGACTAATCTTGCCTATAAGCAGGTGCTTTCTGAGAAAGAGTACCGCGATGCAGAAGAAGAGTACGGATATGGCAAATTCCGTGTTGGCATGGGTGCGGAATCTGTCAAAGAGCTTTTAGAGGCAATTGACCTTGAGAAAGAAGCTGTAGAATTAAAGGCAGAGCTTAAGGAATCAACAGGCCAGAAGCGTGCAAAGATTATTAAGAGATTAGAGGTTGTTGAGGCATTCCGTACATCAGGAAACAAGCCTGAATGGATGATCCTTGATGCAGTTCCGGTTCTTCCACCGGATCTTCGTCCTATGGTTCAGTTGGACGGTGGACGTTTTGCAACGTCAGATCTTAATGACTTATATAGAAGAATTATTAACCGTAATAACCGTCTTAACAGATTGTTAGAGCTTGGCGCTCCTGATATAATTGTCAGAAATGAGAAGAGAATGCTTCAGGAAGCTGTTGATGCGCTTATTGATAACGGTCGTCGTGGACGTCCGGTAACAGGTCCCGGAAACCGTGCACTTAAGTCCCTTTCTGATATGTTAAAGGGTAAACAGGGACGTTTCCGTCAGAACCTTTTGGGTAAGCGTGTTGACTATTCAGGTCGTTCGGTTATTGTCGTAGGACCTGAACTTAAGATATATCAGTGTGGTCTTCCGAAAGAGATGGCTATTGAGTTATTCAAGCCATTCGTTATGAAAGAATTAGTTGCAAGAAAGCTTGCGCATAATGTTAAATCAGCTAAGAAGATGGTTGAGAAGCTTGAAGAGGCTGTATGGGATGTATTAGAGGATGTTATCAAAGAGCATCCGGTAATGCTTAACCGTGCTCCAACGCTTCACAGACTTGGTATTCAGGCGTTTGAGCCAATCCTGGTAGAGGGTAAAGCTATCAAGCTTCATCCGCTTGTATGTACAGCATTTAACGCTGACTTCGATGGTGACCAGATGGCTGTGCATCTTCCTCTTTCGGTTGAGGCTCAGGCTGAGTGTAGATTCTTACTTCTCTCGCCTAACAACTTGCTTAAACCGTCAGACGGTGCTCCTGTTGCCGTTCCTTCACAGGATATGGTTCTTGGTATCTACTATCTTACAATTGATAAGCCTGGAGACAAGGGCGAAGGAAAGATATTCAAGTCTAAGAACGAGGCAATTCTTGCATATGAGAATGGTGAAGTAACACTTCATGCTAAGATCAAGGTGAGGATGCGAGGCACTACACCGGATGGAGCGGAAATAACTAAGGTTATAGAATCAACACTTGGAAGAATTCTTTTCAATGAGATAATTCCACAGGATTTAGGAATTGTTGACAGAAGTGTTCCGGGTAATGAATTATTGTTAGAGATTGATTATCTTGTTGGTAAGAAACAGTTAAAAGGAATCCTTGATAAATGTATCAACATACATGGTGCAACTAAGACTGCAGAAGTTTTGGATGATATTAAGAGCATAGGTTATAAGTATTCAACAAAGGGTGCTCTTACTGTTTCAATTTCCGAGATGACAGTGCCTGCTGCAAAGAAAGAAATACTTAATACTGCTCAGGAGACAGTTGATAAGATCAATGCATTGTTCAAGGATGGATACGGTACTGAAGAAGAACGTTACCAGGCAGTTGTTAAGACCTGGGATGCAGCTGATAAACAGCTTACAAAAGCCCTTCTTAACGGTCTTGATACTTACAACAATATCAAGATGATGGCAGAGTCAGGAGCCCGTGGTTCTGACCAGCAGATCAAACAGCTTGCCGGAATGCGTGGATTGATGGCAGATACAACAGGTCGTACTATCGAGCTTCCGATTAAGTCAAACTTCCGTGAAGGTCTTGATGTTTTGGAGTACTTCATTTCAGCTCATGGTGCACGTAAGGGACTTTCAGATACAGCTCTTCGTACAGCCGATTCGGGATATTTGACAAGACGTCTTGTTGATGTATCTCAGGAACTTATTATACGTGAAGTTGACTGTTGCGAGGGCAAGGGTATAATCCCCGGCTCTGTTGTTGAAGCATTTACTGAGGGTAAGGAATTGATCGAGAGCTTCCAGGAGCGTATTACAGGTCGTTATACAGCCGTGTCAGTATTTGACAAGGACGGTAACATGATCGTTAAAGCTAATCACATGATCACTCCTAAACGTGCGGAGAGAATTATTCGTGACGGTGTCGATGAGAATGGCAACCCTATTACTAAGTTAAAGATTCGTAATATACTTAATTGTAAGTCTCATATTGGTGTCTGTGCTAAGTGTTACGGTGCCAACATGGCAACAGGTCAGGCTGTACAGGTTGGAGAGGCTGTAGGTATTATAGCTGCTCAGTCAATTGGTGAGCCTGGTACACAGCTTACGATGAGAACCTTCCATACAGGTGGTGTTGCCGGTGAGGATATCACACAGGGTCTTCCTCGTGTAGAGGAGCTTTTTGAGGCACGTAAGCCTAAGGGACTCGCTATTATAACTGAGATAGCCGGTAAGGTACAGATTCGAGATACCAAGAAGAAACGTGAAGTTGTTATCACTAATGATGAGACGGGTGAATCTAAAGCATATTTGATCCCATATGATTCAAGAATCAAAGTATTTGATGATCAGGTTGTTGAAGCCGGAGATGAGATTACGATCGGTTCAGTAACACCTCATGATATCTTGAAAATCAAGGGCGTACGTGCTGTTCAGGATTACATGCTTCGTGAGGTTCAGAAGGTTTATCGTCTTCAGGGCGTTGATATCAATGATAAGCATATCGAGGTTATTGTTCGTCAGATGCTTAAGAAGGTCAAGATAGAGCAAAGCGGTGATTCGGGATATCTTCCTGGAACACATGTAGATGTTCTTGACTTTGAAGAGATGAATGCCCGCTTAGAAGCAGAAGGGAAGAATCCGGCTGTGGGAACTCAGGTAATGCTTGGAATTACCAAGGCATCACTTGCTACAAGTTCATTCCTTTCAGCAGCTTCCTTCCAGGAAACTACAAAGGTTCTTACTGAGGCTGCAATCAAGGGTAAGATCGATCCTCTTACAGGTCTTAAGGAAAATGTACTTATCGGTAAGTTGATTCCTGCTGGTACAGGTATGAAACGTTATCGTAATGTTAAGCTTGACAGTGAGGACGAAGTTCTTAATTTTGATGATGAGAAGCTTATTGATACTGAAGAATCAAATGAAGAGAACGCTGAGGCTGTTGAAACTGCAGAATCGGTTGAAGATGTTGCTGATGTCGAGAATGATGACAATAGCTATGAAACTGCAACAGTTGACTCAAAAGAAACTGTTGAGTAAAGAACAATACTGATGAGTTATATTCATAATATATAATAATAAAATGGGAGCAGGTTTAAATTGACCTGCTCCTTACTTTTAATATTTTTATGGGTAATTGCGAAATCAAATATATGTTTCTTTCATTGTTCATATAATATAGTTCCATTGCAAACACGCTTTCGCTCTAAAGGAAAAATGAATAAATCAACTGAAAATAATTATAACTGGGCCTTTATATTATCCACGATTCTGAGCATCGACAACACTTCCGCCGGCATATATCTCTCTTAGTTTTGGCTTCTCAATCTTTCCGGTTGGATTTCTCGGTATGTCAGCAAATATGATTTTACGAGGACGTTTGTATCTCGGAAGTTTATGACACATTTCATTAATTTCATCTTCAGTTAAAATTATGTTTTCTTTGGGTTCAATAATAGCACAGGTAATCTCGCCAAGACGCTTATCAGGCAAACCGATTACAGCAACATCATGAACACCTGAATGAGTTCTGATAAAGTCTTCAATTTGAACGGGATAAATGTTTTCGCCACCGCTGATGATAACATCTTTCTTACGGTCTACTAAGAAGATGAAGCCATCTTCATCCTCCTGTGCCATATCACCTGTAAATAACCAGCCGTCTTTTAATACTTCTTCAGTTGCTTTTTCATCATGATAATAGCATGTCATTACTCCGGGGCCCTTAACACAGAGTTCACCGACGCTTCCGCGTTCAACGGTGTTAGCATTTTCATCAACTATCTTAACTTCCCAGCCATATCCGGCCTTGCCGATTGCACCTACCTTGTGAATGTTCTCAACACCTAAATGAACACAACCGGGACCAATAGATTCTGAAAGCCCGTAGTTGGTATCGTATTGATGATTCGGAAAATACTCCTTCCATTTCTTGATAAGGCTCGGTGGAACAGGCTGTGCTCCTATATGCATCAGTCTCCACTGTGAAAGCTCGTAGTCTTCTAATTTGACTTTGCCACTCTCAATAGCCTCAAGAATATCCTGTGCCCATGGAACAAGGAGCCATACAATAGTACAATGTTCTTTAGATACGGCATCTAATATATACTCAGGTTTTGTGCCTTTAAGAAGAACAGCTTTACTGCCGGAAAGAAGACTTCCAAACCAGTGCATTTTCGCTCCCGTATGGTAAAGTGGTGGAATACATAGGAAAACATCATCTCTTGTCTGGCCGTGATGGTTCTGTTCAACTTTGCAGGAATGCATAAGGCTTTCGTGGTTGTGAAGGATTGCCTTAGGGAAACCGGTAGTTCCGGATGAAAAGTAAATCGCTGCATCATCATCATCAGTAAGCTTAATGTCAGGTGACAAAGAAGAGCAGTTAGCGGTCATTGTAATATAATCCTCCGCAAAAGTAGGACAGTTATCACCTACATAGAACAGAAGACGATTCTGGTTAATATTGTCGGCAATCTCCTCCACACGTCCAATGAATTCAGGTCCGAATACAAGTATGTCTACATCTGCAAGCTTAACGCAGTATTCGATCTCATCCGGTGCATAACGGAAATTGAGAGGAACAGCTAAAGCCCCGGTCTTCAATATACCGAAGTAAATTGGAAGCCATTCGAGACAATTCATAAGAAGGATTGCGACCTTATCCCCTTTCTTGATACCTCTTGAAATAAGAAGGTTGGCAAAACGATTAGCCTTTTCATTCATTACATGCCAGGTGATCTCACGTCTGTAGTGTGTTGTAGGATTGGGTTCCATAAGTTCATATTCTTTCCAGGTTACGCGGCGGATTTCCTTAACTTCGGGATTGATCTCGACCAGGCAGATATCGTCCGGATATTCACGGACATTTTTTTCCAGTAATTCTGTTATTGGCATAATTCTTCTCCTTGTAAATATATAATTGATTAGGTAATTGCGAAACACATTGAAATGTGTATATGAGTTTTGCAATTACCTTAGTTAGGTCAGATAACTATAATACTCTAAATGACGCTTTTACAATTTAAAACTTTAACGCTTTTATCAATTGAAGTGAGTTGCATACAGTTGTTCAGGTAGCATTTTGCATTTACTGCAAAATGCGTACGAAAAATTATATTTTACGATACGACGGGCATACTGGAAGGTGCGTGAGCACCATGCATGTCGCGTATCTATGAAGCATAGCTGAATAGATACAATTGTATAAAAAATAATTCCAACTGTCAATGAAAAGTTGGAATTTGGAATTTGATAAGTTGCAACATCTGTGAAAGCAGATGGTTCGTGGCATAAAAGGTGAGAAAGGTGAGTAGTAACAAAAGGGTTGTTGAGTTAAGGTAGCTTAAGTATAATAAAGGCTGGATATTATTTAATTATCAGATGCATCAAGGACATTGGATGCAACCTCTTGTAATTCAGAGAATTTGCTGATTCGTGGTACTGATTCTTCCACGTTACCAAACCCGTATGCAGCGTGAATGAATTCTATTCCTGCCTCGACGCTTGATATATAATCCCCTTCGATGTCGCCTACATATACAGCTCTGTCAAGATTGTTTCTGTAAACAATAAGCTTTATGTTGTCGCCTTTTATAAGATTATTATTGCCATAACATTCAATGTCATCAAAATATTTTTCAAAATCATAGTATGATAAAAACGCCTCTATATATCCGCTTTGGCAATTGCTGACTATATAAAGATGATATTTTTCTTTTAATTTGATAAGTGTAGTTTCTACATCAGGATATAATATTCCGCCGTTTTTCTCAAGGTAGGAATTCTCCGCAGCACAACAGTGGTCAAGAAGTAACATCCGTTTGTCGTATTCCAGATCCGGAAAGACTGCTTCGGCAAGCTTATCCATAGGAAGTCCCATAACGCTCTGTATCTTTTCTCTGGTGATCACCAATTCCGGATCATATTCTTTTGAAACAACTTCAGTCCAACTGTCAGCAACCCCTGAAGATGAATCCCATAACGTTCCATCCATGTCAAATATTATTCCTTTTTTCATGTTGGCTCCTTTAATCTTTATTCTTTTTAGATGATTGCGAAACTCATCAAAACGTATAATGAGTTGTGAATATTTCATAGATTCCATAAGCAGACCGTTTGTGACCGTCGGTACTTAACGAACGTAGTGAGTTTAGTACCGTTGCGCGAACAACCGAGCGAAAGCGTGTCTGCGATGGAACTATACAATATTCACAACGAAAGAAACATATATTAGAGTTTTGCAATTACCTATTATTCTTTTCCAGGGAATCGAGTTTCATTCTTATCTGCTGCATTATTTCATCTGTCTCTGCTATACGCTCTGCACAGGCATGAAGCTCGTCAGCTATAATCTCCTCATCTTCCGGGTTGATATTCTTTTTGTATTTGAGTTCGTGGTCAAGACTTGCCCAGAAATCCATTGCCATTGTTCGTATTTGTATCTCAACCCGCATCGGAGTTTTCCCTTTGGAGAAGAATACAGGTATTTCGACGATCATGTGATAACTACGGTAACCGTTTGGCTTTGGATATTTGATGTAGTCTTTGATCTTGACCAGCTTTAAGTCATCCTGCATAGCAAGCATTGCTGCAATAGAATATATATCGTCAACAAATTCACATATGATCCTAACGCCTGCCACATCGGATAAGTTAGCCATTATTGCCTCAACAGTAAATGGTAACCCTTTTTTATAGAGTTTATTAGCAATGCTTTCGGGATTTTTGACTCGGGATGTAATGCTGCTGATAGGGTTTCTGTGATATCTGACAGACATTTCGTCGTTAAGAACTTCGGCCTTAGTCCGAACTTCTCTGATGGCGCATGAATACATCATCTCCATCTCCTGGAACTGCTGTGAATGCTGCATCAGTATCTTTAATTGTTCCATTATATCGCCGTCTATAACCGGAACATCGACAACCTTCTCACGAAGAGTCGGAAGCATTATATTATCTCTGACGGATTTTTGATATTCTTTGATTATCTCACGACTCTCTGAAACCTCTTTGTCATTACCGTCCAAACTATCAGCGCCAAGTTCACTTTCGATTATCATTTCTGCTGCGTAGTCAGACATTTCACTAAGTTCTTCTAATTCCTGAACTAAGGTTTCATTAGTGTCATTTTTCTTGCTTTTCTTTTTTAACATTTTAAGTTGCTCCAATAATGAATGATTATTTGTGTGTATTATATCTTATCATTCATTTGTAAAAAAAGTATGAACAGGAAGTAAATCTATACTATTTCTAATATGGTATTAACCATCATGTCATTCTGTTCGGGCTTTAAGAAACAGAAACGCACATATTTGCTGCCTATTCCTTCGTAATCAGTACAGTCACGAATCATAAAACCCTTCCGGATGCAATATTCAAATACATCTGAGGCAGTAAGATTTTCTTTTAACAATTTGATAAGCATAAAGTTGGCTTCAGGTTTAAAAACTTTGATTGTTTTTCTTGAAGACATCGCGGAATATATTAGGTTGCGTTCTGTCTGCATAAGACTTTTAGTGAGATTAATAAATTTTTCATCTTCAAACATAACCCCTGCAATACAGGCAAAAGTGTTGACATTCCATGGAGTTTTAGAGTTGTCTGTAGCTTCTATAAAATCAGAATTAGAGGTTATGGCATATGCAAATCTTATACCGGGTGCAGAGAAAAACTTTGATACACTTCGAAGCGTTATAAGATTATCGTACTTTTTAGTCAAAGGAATGGCTGAAACCAAGTCAGTATCTTTAACAAATTCAATGTATGCTTCATCAACCATTACGAAAATATTGTGGGATTTGCACGCATTTAAAATGGCCTCTAACTGTCCTCTTGACAACAAGGTGCTTGTAGGGTTATTAGGATTACATAGTATGAGCAGATCTATGCTGTCATTAAGCTTTCTTAAGAATATATCAACGTCCATTTCAAAATCGTCAAGGTCATGCAGCATGAAGGTACTTACCTGACTTCCTGAAAGAGCTGCCGTACGTGCGTATTCACCATAGGTTGGCCCAACAATAAGTGTATGTTTGGGTTTGAGTATTTCAAATGCAAGTCTGATTAGATCAGAAGTACCGCTTCCAAGAATCATATTATCCGGTGAAGCTTTTGTGTAATTGCTGAGGTGTTCCCTGAGCGTTGCGTAATCTCTTTCGGGATACGAAGATATGGCTTCGATATTATCAAGCAATGCCTGTTTGGCCATGGGAGACATACCGAGTGGATTGACATTAGATGCATAGGGTAGTATTGATTGTGCATCCATGTTGTATTTTTTGGCAATAACCTCAATATCACTACCATGAAATAATTCTGTTGCAGCCATATAAGTGTACCTTCTTTCTAAATATATTTTAGTGATTGTATTTGTGTTTTCTTGATGTTTGCATTAATTTTTGTTATAATTAGCTGATTGAATATTAATATAACCTATATGCAATTATATGATTATAGCATTTATTGTGTATAAACTGCAAGAAGTATTATTATAACATTCAGTATAGGATAAAATAATTAAGGGTGCAGACTGATGATCGCGTCAAAGCACCGGTGCGCGAGGAGTTGTATGAAAAGTAAAGTTGAACAATACGCAAAGGGTGATTTTTATGTTGAATACCCTGAGGTGCAATTTTCCCAAACATATCTTCAGCTTAAAGTGGAGGCTGGAAGCATTTGCTCCGGCTCTATTTCTGTAGTTTCTAAGAATGATATTCCAATGAAAATGATGGTCTATGATGATGCGTGTTTTCTTCATCTTGATGAACACAGCATAATAGGATGTAACGGGAAGATATCATATACATTTAGCGGAGAGAACAAGATCAGAGGTAATGTATATGATGGAAACCTTCACATTATCGGCAATGGCATTGAGAAGACCATTCCTTATAATATAGAGATTGTTGCACCATTTATTGATCTTGATAAAGTTGCTATAGAGGATCTGATGAAATTCTCAGAGCTTGCAGAAAGTGATTGGGAAAAGGCAATTGATATATTCTACTGCGATGAGTTTGCCAAGACATTACTTGCCGATAATCCGGAGCATATGGAGTCGTACAAAAGCCTCTGTGATGTTGGAGCAAAAGATCCTGCGGTAAGGAATCAGGCACTCGAGGAATTCCTTGTATATATCCATAAAAAAAGAACTCTGTCGTTTCAGGTAGAACACGACCGTTATCATTACAAGTTTCCTAAGATGAGGGAAGACCATGAACTGATACTCAATAAGAATACCTGGGGATATTGCAAGATGAAGATATCCTCTGATTCTAAGTTCCTTGTCGTACATGAAAAGGAAATCTGCAGTATGGATTTTGATGATGATAAGTGTGTGATACATTATTCGATAGATCCTGAACATCTTAATGAGGACAAAGACAGTTTCGGGTACATAACACTTGAAAACACTTATCAGGAGATCAAGGTATCGGTTTCTGTGAAGAGAAAAGAAGAAGAGTCCGGGACTCCTGTAAAAAAGAATAGTGACAGAAAAATAATTAACAAAGAGAAATCTGCTTTAGTGCATAATTATCTTGACTACCGGATTGGTCTGATTCCTCTGGACAGATTTATAGACAATGCAAGACAGATTCTGCATAATCTGGTGAATATGGAAAAGGATAATGACAGATACAGGCTTGGACTTTTACACATGAGTATAATTGCCGGACAGGAGGAGGCTGTCAGACAGGAGATCAGGCGTATAGAGGCAGATGAGCATAATTCATTTTCCGGTTATCTTGAGCGCTGTTATTATATGTATCTTAAGGCTTTGCTTTCTAAGGATGTAAGACAGATAGTAGGAGCTTGTGAAGAGATTGAGAAAGCGTTGACGGTACGTGACGAAAAGGTATTTTTCTTCTGGCTGTTACTAAATCTTGACGAGAGATACCAAAAGGACAAGCAGTGGCTGTTTTCACAGATCGAAGGTTTATATCTTGGTGGATACGAAAGTCCTATTCTTGCGATAGAGATATGTGATCTCTTTAACCAGGAGCCGTTATTACTTAGAAAACTTGATTCTGTTGAGCTGGCGGCCCTGACATACGGTCTTAATAATAATTATCTGAGTAAGGAAGTAATAGAGGAATTTTTGCTGCTTGCTGAGAAAGAGAAGGCTTTTTCAAACCGTATATTCCGTCTGCTGGTACAGGTATATGAATTATGGCAGAAGCCGGAAATAGTGCGTATCATTTGTGGAATGCTTATACGCGGAGGCAGATTGGAGACACGATATAATAAGTATTATCTTGAGGGAATCAAAGGTGGTTATAAACTTGTAGGCATTCAGGAAAATTATCTGAGAAGTATTGATAAGAGCAGGTACGATCTTATTCCTGATTCGGTGCTTAGATATTTTAATTACAAGAGTTTTTTGACCGATAGCGAATACGCATACCTTTATGCCAATGTTGTGACTAATAAGAGACAATATCTGTCTCAGTATGAGGAATACCTTCCCAATATGCTGGCATTTATGGAGGAACAGATAGTTAAGGGAGTGATGAGCGATGATCTCTCGGTTTTGTATGGAGAATTTCTTCGTCCTCAATCGGTAAATGCTAATTATGCCGCTAAGCTTACGAACGTGATATTTAAGAGGAAATTGACCGTTGCGTCGGATGATATTGTTGCAGTGATCGTAACTCATAGAGAATTGGAAAAAGCACAGGTCGTTCCGGTGACTAATCATGTTGCATATGTAGATATGATAACCGAGTCTGCCGTGATAACTCTTGTGGATAGAGACAGTAACAGATATATAAGTACAATACCTTATAAGCTGCAGAAACTGGTTGATGAAGAGCTGTATATGGATATCCTTTCACAGTATGCGGGCGATGATTATAGGTATATATTGTATCGTTATGATGAGTTTTCCGCATATGATGCCAAAGATGCCCGAGAAGTTAATATAGCTAGGGATATAATGAGCTTTAGGGAAATAAGCACCTTTACCAAGCAGCAGGCTATATGGGGGATTGTTAGGTATTATAACGAACATCATGATGTCGATGTGCTCAGAAGCTATCTTGACAGAGTCAAGGTTGAATATGTGACTGCGGCTAACGGTGCGGAATATATCAATGGACTTATCCTCTGCGGGTTGTATGACAAAGCTTACAGTGCTATAAAAATATTTGGATATAAGAACGTAACTTCTGAAAATCTTATCAGGCTTGTGGAGGCGTTGTGCGAGTTTTCGCAGTACGCAAGGGAAGATACTCTGCTGTCAATAGCTACTTTTATATATAAGGGCGGTATGGATACAATACCGGTTCTTGGTTATCTCGTGGAGTATTATCAAAGCGGTTTCTACGATATGATCAAGCTGTGGAAACGGGCAATTGGGAGAGTTAAGAGGTTGGAGAATTTCGAGGAGAATATTATCTGTCTGGCTCTTTATACTGAACAGTGGGATGATCAGATATTTAAGATATTTGAATCTTATCTGCGCAAGAAGAAACGTGGAATGGTCATCAAAGCATTTTTCAAACGTGCTTCTTTTGCGTATATAATAGAAGATAAGGATATGCCGGAGGAATTCTTCAATATGTTGGTAGAGCAGATGATGGTTGAGGAATGGAATGATGACATGTGCCGTGCTGCGATACTGAGATATATGAGCAGAAAGACGAAGTTAGACGCTCGGGATGTGGAGTGGATCAAATCAGAGGTCGAATATTTTGAAAAGAAGGGTATTCTTTTCCCGTTCTTCAGACATTTCAAGAAGTATATTAAGCTTCCGAAGGATCTGTTCTTACTTACCTATGTTGTTACTAAGGATAAGGCGGGCAGACAGATATCATTTAAATATAATATTCAATCAGGTGCCGTAAAACCGGAGCTTAACCGGAAGGCAAGAATGATGGAAGTTATACCGGGATATTATATGAAAGAGTTCGTTCTGTTTCATGGAGAGAATCTTCTTTATAAGATGCCGGAGGCAAATGTGAAATACACGAAGGTATATGAGTCGCAGGCAATGAAGGCCAAAGGCGAAACTGATGAGTATGAGAACAGATTTGAGATGATCAACTCTATGTTGTTAGACCAGGAGGCATCTAAGAATCAGGCGCTGATTGACAAGATTGACAAATATTTGAAATTGTCGGCAGTGATGGAGGAGAACTTGGAGATATTATGAAAGATATATATTTAGGCATTGATCTTTGCAGAAAGAACCTTCAGATGAGTTATTACCGCGAAGACAGAAATGAGCCGGAATCGATCTATCAATTGAATAATACGGAGACCTATCAGCTTCCTAATGTCATGTTCTATTGCACTGACGAGAACAGATGGTATGTCGGCAACAAGGTGAGCAGTGTGCGTTTCAATAAGAACGGTAAGATAATTGAAGACGTGATGGGTAATGTCGGTTCAAGTAACAATCTCGTTATCAATGGTACGGTTTATAACTATGATCAGCTTCTGCTGATACTGCTTAAAGAACAGATAGAGGAGTTTTTGCAAAGATTTGAGGATTGCGTTCTTAGGAAGGTCAGTATAACTGTAGAAAGATATGACCCTAATGTTTTTGAAGTACTGCACAAATTAGCTGAGGAATTACTGCTTGAAGATGATGATTTCTATATTATGAGTCATGAGAATGCATTTTTCCAGTACGTAATGAGGCAGGAAGAGGAGCTTAAGAACAACAGCATCTCAATGTTTACATACAATAATGAGGGCATGGATTATTATCGCATTGACAGACAGAATCAGGGTAAGACGGCTATATACGATCTTAAGATCGAGAGAATACCGGAGATAACGTATTCAATGTTGTTTGAAGATGTTGAGAAATTAGATTCAGACTTTGCGGAGATAGCAAAGCTTAAGATGAGAGATAAGTATATATCAACTGTTTATCTTACGGGAGCGGGATTTCATGATAAGTGGATTGAAAAGTCGAAAAATGTATTATGCTCCGGAAGACGTGTGTTTATGGGACAGAATATATACACGAAGGGTGCGTGTTATCATGCAAGGTTGGGTGCATATGAACACGACAGGGATGTAGTATTTCGTTCAAATGAATTCATAACTCATGATATAGGAGTTATGATCGGAGACGTGGAAGGACGTAACAATTTCTATCCGATAGTATCAGGCGGACGGGAATGGTATAATATGAAGGGGAGCGTTGAACTGTTCTTAGATGATACTAACCGTATAGAGATTGTGTATCGTGACAGGATAACAGGGGATACTGAGAAGGATGTGATAGAGATACACGGACTTCCAAAGAGACCGCCTAAGACTACAAAACTGTCGCTAGATGTAGAATTAAATGATGAGAACAATGGTGCAATAATCATTCGTGACGTTGGTTTCGGTAACATTTATCCTACAACTAACAAGATATATAGGAGAGAGATATCATGGCAAGAGTGATACTGTGTAAGACACAGCCTGCGAAAACTTCATATATATTTCCAAACACTAAGATAGAGGTGTTCTCATATGAAGAGCTATGCTATTACATATACAATAATATGGCTTTGGTGTCAGAAGAGCATATTGGAGTTCCATTTATCCAGTGGGTTAGAAACGAGCTGAAGCTTAAGGAGCTTGCAGATAAGCTTGTCCGTACTAAGGAGAAGGAGGGCAGTGACCTTACTGATATCCTTACGGTAATCCTGACGTATAAAGAGTATTATTCTATTGATGAGGTAAAGGAATTCATTTTGCAGCGGGAGCGCATGAAAAATATGCCTTATGAGAAGACTAGAAAATTACAGGCGGATGGTTTCCTTAGATATCGCAAATACATCAAAGCACTTTCTATATATGACGAGATATTAGAGAAAAATCCGGATATGAATGATATCAAGCTTAAGGCTTCCATTTACCATAACAGGGCGGTTGCATATGCTAATAATTTTGAACTTGCTCCGGCACTTGAATCATACAGAAAGGCTTATGAGCTGACAGGTAATAGAAAGTCTCTGTATGAGTATCTTCTGTTGCTGGCTACAATGAAGGACAAGAGTGAGATTGAAAGAGTAGCGAAGATATACGATGCGGAAGGTATGGTTGAAGATATATATTATGCAATATCTGATGCACAGAAGGATGTTGTGGGTTCAATGGATTATCACCGATTAGAGAAGGCTATATTTCATTATGAGAAGAATAACCTGACAGATTTTTCAAAACAATTAGATGTCGTTATAGAATCCTTGAAGACGGAATTTCGTAGTCAGATGGAGTAAGATTATAGAGGTTTATTATGGGTTTTTTCGATACAGTTAAAGATATCTTTACCAAAACTGAAATAACAGAAGAGTCGTTTGAATACGAGAGTATCGATAGTTATCTTGCAAAGCAGAAGGCGAAGGAGACTCTCGGTATCAAGGATGATCAGGATGATGTTGCGTATAAATGTGACCAGATTATTGATGCCACATATCAGGTTGATGAACTTAAGGTGGAATATGATATGGTCACTTCTTATTTTACGGATATCCAGACTATTGAGGCTCTTCCGAAGGATACGCGTATTGAGATCATGGAAGTGGCAAAGAAGATTGCTTATCTTGAAAGAGAGACCAAGGAGTTTCTTCATTCGGATGACAGGATAAGTGACTCGAATTTCCGAATGATCCAGCGAATGGAGAAAGATATTAATGAGGTTTTCGGTCGTCTTAAAGAGCTTGAGGATATGGATTCAAAAATCAAGCGCGATATGAAGCATCTTGAGGCGGAAAAGAATACACAGGAATTTTATCAGGATAGTATTGAGGAACAGCAGTCAAGACTGAGATTTTTTCTTATGGCCTTAGGCGGGGCTTCTGTGTTACTGGTCATTGCACTTGCGGTCATAGGTGTTGTGATGCAGGTTGATGTAATGCTTCCTGTACTTCTGATCATTCTTGTTGTGATGGTTATGTCAGCACTTTCTGTTGTGACCTACAAGAAAATGTCGTATGAATACAAGATGTCTGAAAAACGTGAAAACAGAGCGATAAGCCTGATGAATAAGGTTAAGATAAAGTATATCAATAATACATCTACACTTGAATACCTTTACAACAAATACAATATCAAGAGTCTGCGCGAATTAGAATACCTGTATGACCAATATACGATAATGGTGGATGAAGTGAGAAAGTTCCAAAAGAGCAGCGGAGATCTTCGGGAATTCTCCGACAGACTGTCAAAACTGCTCTTTTCTCATGGCGTGAAGGATCCTGACATATGGGTGAAACAGACACCGGCGCTTATTGACCCAAGAGAGATGGTTGAAGTCAAGCACTCTCTTAATGTGAGAAGGCAGAAGCTTAGAGAGCAGATAACTTATAATGAGAATCTTAGGACTGCCGGTCTTAAGGATATTGAAGAACTTCTTAAACGGGATCCGGATCTGCGTGATCAGGTAAGGAAAGAGTTAGATGTTTATCATATAAGATTATGAAGCCTGGCAAGGCGGAATACGAATGTTCAAAGGATTGTGGGAATCGTGAAGCGAAGGCGGAATCCGTATTGCTTCGAAGACTGGTAATGGAAAAGAGGAACAGAAAATGAGTGTTGGATTGGTACTTGAAGGCGGTGGCCTTCGTGGCTTGTATACGGTCGGAGTCTTGGATATCTTTATGGACAATGACATCAGGGTTGACGGAATTATAGGCGTTTCTGCGGGAGCTTTGTTTGGTGTGAATTATCCATCGAAGCAGAGAGGAAGGGGCCTTAGATACAATCTTAAGTATGCAAAAGATCCGAGATATATGAGCTTTCGATCGTTACTTAAGACGGGCAACATTGTCAATAAAGACTTTGCATATTATGAGGTGCCATTTAAATATGATGTGTTCGACGAGGAGACCTTTGAGAAATCAGGCGTTGATTTCTATGCGGTTGTTACTAACGTTGAAACCGGAAGGGCGGAATATATTAAGATCGATAATCTAAGAGAGCAGATGGAGGTGTTTAGAGCAACTTCATCAATGCCTTTGGTTTCTAAGATAGTTGAGGTAGACGGTAAGAAGTATCTTGATGGAGGTTGTGCAGACAGTATCCCTGTTAAGAAATGTATGGAGCTGGGATATGATAAGATTGTTGTAGTATTAACGAGACCACTTGATTATCGCAAGAAGAAAGAAAACGGTACGTTAAATGCTTTGTGGTACCGCAAGTATCCGGAGTTTGTTAAGACTCTCAATAACAGACCTGATGATTATAACAGAACCGTTGAAGAGATAATTGAGCTTGAGAAACAGGGTAAGATATTTGTTATTCGTCCTTCCGAGACGGTTGCAATCAAACGTATCGAACATGATCCGCAGGTTATGCAGCAGATGTATGATCTGGGTGTTAAGGATATGAAGAAGCAGATGGAAGATCTGAAGAAGTATCTTGAATAGATGATTGAGAAACTTTATTTTTAAAGAGTTGTGCAATTCACCGGTATTTTGAAGTGTTTAAGGAGAATAAGGATGTCAGAGAAAAGAACATATGTTGAGATAGAGAATAAAGATTCTTATGGAATCACCTGGTACGAACATGCGCAGGCGTATTATGGAAGCCACAGAGGAATGAGATTCCGTATAGCAAGGGAACCTATGGAGGATGTGGCACTTAAGCCTGCCGATAAGAAGGGAGAGGCAACATTTAAGATTATAATATGGCCGGAGCCATATAGTTTTGACAACACACCGGATGAGGAGAAAGAGACGGCGGAGTTTCCGTTTGATGATGCAGGAAAAGAAGAGATGATCAGGTGGCTTAATGAGCAGTACGTTAAGCAGTTTGACAGATGGGAAGCTGTTAGGGCAAAGCATTGAGAGATTAGAGATTTAAAAGCAGACTTTTAGTGAAGTGTAACATAAGCAAAAGAGACATGTGCATGTACACTATCACCGGGTAATGACAAGGAGGATAAGGAGATGGAATTTTCAAAGTATTTTGACCACACTATTTTAAAGGCAGATGCATCAAGCGAGGATGTTAATAAGATTGTAAGAGAGGCTATTCAATACAATTTCGCTTCTGTTTGCGTTAACAGCGCAAGAACAAAGCAGGTGTCATCAATGCTTATTGATACTGATATAGATGTATGTACCGTGATTGGATTTCCACTTGGCGCAATGAGCACGATGGCTAAGAAGATGGAGACACTCACAGCTATTGAAGACGGCGCAACAGAGATCGACATGGTAATAAATGTAGGTGCTGTTAAAGACGGTGACTGGGATCTTGTAAAAGAGGATATTGAAGAGGTCAAAGAGGTATGTCGTAACAACACTACAGGACAGGAAGCAATCCTTAAAGTAATTATAGAGACATGTCTTCTTACAGAGGAAGAGAAGGTGCTTGCATGTGAGGTGTCTGTTGAGGCAGGAGCTGATTTTGTCAAGACATCAACAGGGTTCTCTACAGGCGGAGCAAAAGTAGAGGACGTTGCTCTTATGAGAAAGACGGTAGATGCCAGGACTGCTGCACTTGAGAAAGAGACAGGCAAAACATGGCCGAGAGTAAGGGTTAAAGCATCCGGCGGTATAAGAGATTACGAGACAGCTAAGGCTATGATAGACGCAGGAGCGGACAGACTAGGAACTTCGGCTACCATAGCAATAGTGGAGGAGCATGATAAATTAGTGCTAAAAAGATAAAAATTGTTGTTATAAATATTAATCTTAGTCAATATTTGAAAGAATCTCAAACGTATCTATGAAGCATAGCTGTATATATACTCTCATAAATACATTGTTAGAGACTATCAGGTGTTTGGGTAATCATATCTTTGCATGCCCGCACAGAGGACACACGTTTTCGATGGTGTATGCACCACACACGCAACGCCATACACCGGCTTTGATAGCAGCTTCGTCTGTAATTTCAAAGAAGTCATAAGATTTTCCGGCAAGTGTAGCGGCATATTGTACATCCTGTACAAGCCCTATATCATTAGAGGTTATTGCGCTGATGGCAAGTGATACGATTTCAATTCCTCTGTTAGTATGCCATTTATCTGAAACATTTTCTTTAATTAATTCTGATAGTTTTTCGGTAAATGCCGGGAGTCCGCTTGGACGAACACCGGAATTAGTCAGTTTATATACTGCATATTGAAGTGCGGTTTTCATTTCGGAGTCCATCTGTGAACTTAGGTATCGGTTGTTCCATCCCCGTTCACCGACCGACCCTGCAAACTTATAGAAACGTGCGGGATCGGTTATTTTGTAGGAATATGTTCCGGAAATACAGGCACTGCTGTCTATGGATAATCCCGTTTTAGGATCTTTGATATGAATGGGAATTGGTCCTTCGGATTCAAGCGTCTTTCCCATTATCTCCTTCGTGTTGATCACATATACTCTGCTCGTTATTGGAGGAGCATCGCCTGCAAAGGTGAATCTTCTGCCAAAATCCCTGGCAATACCCTTAAGTCCGGAGTGCTCAGAATCTTCAAATATATGTTCACCCGGTTCTTCAAAGACAGATATTACTTTACCCTGTGATACAACTATCGCAGCCTGACCGTCATTTACTGCTATAACCGATTTGTTGGATATTACATCATCATTTCCATTGTTACCACTGTTCTCCGAGGTGGTCTTATGTATTCGCATCATCAATGTATCGCCTTCTAAAGACGGACAATAGAAAAACTCTCTCCAGATATCCTGATACATTCCGTCTATTGATCCAGCTGCAGCTCGAATTATTCCCATAGGTGCACTCCTCTCGTGTAGGATTATAACATTAAAGTAAAGATGTTCATGCTATTTGTCAATAATTTGTTTGTAGTTTGACGTTTTTTTGTGTATAATAAAACTTATTGTTTTATACTTAAAATAAATTATGGTTATGACCGGTGCTTTATCAACTATATTTATTGCCTGTCGCGTATCTATGAAGCATAGCTGAATAGATACATTTAAGGAAATATTAAGGTTTGACTATTAGAATGATAAGTATTGGATGGTATAGTTGCTAATTATTATGATGGAGTTGAAAATTGTCTGCTGAAGCAGACCTGAATCTGATGCTTAAGACTTGCGAGCGAGTCTTGAATTATTATGAAAGGCGGATATTATAATGGATGATTTGATTGAAGTTTCGGATTTGTATAAGATATACAATCCGGGCGAGAACGAGGTGCATGCGTTGGACGGCGTGAGCTTTAAGGTGAATAAGGGAGAATTTGTCGCAATAATCGGACACTCCGGATCAGGCAAATCAACCCTGATGAATATGCTGGGCTGTCTGGATGTACCTACATACGGAACCTACATATTAAATGGAAGAGATGTGTCGGATCTTACAGACAATGAGCTTTCGGAGGTCAGAAATAATTATATAGGATTTATATTTCAGGGATTTAACTTGATACCTAATCTGACTGCCATTGAGAATGTAGAGCTTCCGCTTATATATCGCCATGTTGACAGGAATACAAGACACCGGCTTGCAAAAGAAGCTTTGGAGAAAGTCGGACTTGCTGAAAGAATGAGACATAAGCCTTCGGAAATGTCAGGAGGACAGCAGCAACGTGTAGCGATCGCAAGGGCCATTGCGGCAGCACCGCCACTTATATTGGCAGATGAGCCTACGGGTAATCTTGATTCTAAGTCATCAAGAGATATTATGGCTATATTGAATGGACTTAATGAACAGGGTAACACAATAGTTCTTATTACACATGATGATGGGATTGCGGCAAATGCAAAAAGAGTAGTCCGCATCATGGATGGTAAGATTGAGTCAGATACAGTAAGAAACTTTGATTAGGCAGGAGGATATTATGGACGAGAGAAATGAAAGCTTCATGGAATTAAAGGAGTCAGCAGG
>CAMHMG010000011.1 GCA_946186175.1 uncultured Clostridia bacterium
AATCATAATGATAAAGATTATTACGCATTTACTGTAAGTGGCAATAATATAGTTGTAGTTGATTTTGTGAGTGAGATGACAAACGGAGAAGTGAATATATATGACACATCAGGTAAATCACAAGGATACATGTCATTTAATTTCACAGCTAATATTATAAAATCTGATATGTGGCAATTATCATCAGGAACATATTATCTCTGTGTTTCAAGTAATAGTAAATGTGGTAATTATTCATTTAAGATAAGTACAGTGTCTGTACCGAAAAAAGTTACATTATCAAGCGTAAAGAGTAAAAAGAAAAAGAAGATGACTATCAAATGGAAAAAGGTAAGTGATGCAAGCGGATATGAAGTGCAGTACGCATATGCAAAGTCATTTTATTATCCCAATACGTTTACATTTAAGGGAAAATCAAAAACAATAAGAGGTTTGACCTCAAAAACCAGATATTATGTGAGAGTCAGGGCATATAAAATAGTTGGTGATAATAAGGTATATGGGTCGTGGAGTAAAATTAAATCAGTAAAGGTGAAGTGAGTTGACCTTGGTGCCAAAATATAAATTGACACCAAAGCTGCTTTGTGTTATATTTTGGTTATCGCGTAAAATCCTATAAAATGAGCTTCCATAATAATAATTTGATTAACAAGATATAGAAATTTTTGTGGAGGATTATTATTTATGGAACCAGATATTACAGAAAACAATCTTATAGAGGATGCAGATGTATTTGCAGATATAGTTAATGTTAATCTCTTTGATGGAGATAATGAGATAACAGAGAAAGACATACGCAGTATGCCTACGGTAAGCAGTTACAAGGATTTAGACGGAACACTTCATAAACAGATCAGGGATGTATTTAAGCTGGTATATAATCTGGGTGGATGTATTGCCTTGATTGGCTGTGAATCACAGCAGGATGTCAATCGTATCATGCCTGTCCGGGATATGGGGTATACATATACAGCTTATATGAAGCAGATACAGGAGAAAATGGCTGAGAACAGAAAGAATAAGAATTCAGCGTATGCAAAGGTACTGCATGAAGATCAGAAGCTGATGCCTGTGGCTACATTTATACTGTACTTTGGTGAAGTGAAGTGGGAGAAACCGCTTACGTTGATGGATATGCTGGATATTCCGGAAGATAAGGGTGATTTTTGGAAACGGCTGATCAATGATTATCCTATACACGTAATCTCTGTTGCAGACCAGCCGGAGACAGTAAGGGATAAGTACAAGTCGGATTTTCGTATAATCGCAGATTATATGGCATATCGGAATGACAAGGATAAAGTCAAAGAGTATTTTAAGAATAACGATCATGAGCTGATGCATGTAGAACACGTATTGGATCTTTTACATGCACTAAGTGGAGATTCAAGATTCTATACAATCAGACAGAAATATGAAGACATGGAAGAATCCAAGAAAGGAGAGAGTAAGAAAATGTGTTTGTTATTAGATGCAATAGAAGAAGAAGGTATTGAGAAGGGAAGAACAGAAGAGAAAGAAGCTAATATAGAAAAGCTGGCGATGTATTATATGAACAATGATTCTGATTTGTCTAAAGAGCAAGCATTTGAGATGGCAAGAGCGATTTTGGGATAGTTTTGTTAGTGGTATTTAATTTTTAAATGGTTATTAGAAAAGTAGTAGCTTATGCGATATGGGTGATATTGCATAAGCTACTTTTTCATACAAAACATTCAATAAATCGTATATAATCATTACGATTATATGTACGAAAAACAGTTGTAACATAATGGGAAATATCGTATAATATATAACGATATAACCGTGCGGATTATTCACTGTTTGGGGGATTTGTTCGCATGTATTAGATTATCAAAATTTATTGTTAATATTTTTGGCAAAGCAGGCGAAAGCCTGTGACGCAAAGCTAGAGGACCTTTAACATGGCAGCCGGTTGTGATTTGTGTGTAAGTGTCCGTAGTGGGCACTTTTGTTTTTTATGATAACAGAATTTCAGAATAATAGTATTTAAAATAGAAAACATATTTTGGAAAACCTAATATGTCAAAAAACTGAAAAGTTGAGGAACAAAATTATAGATAATAATAAGCCAAAGGAGGAAATGGTTATGGGTATTTGGGGTAAGAAAAGAATTCATGAGAGAATAATGTCGTTTTCGTTAGCGATGTCAACATGTGTTGCATTATTATTTGGGGCAAATAGCAATGTTTCTGTTGCGAAAGCTGCAAACAATATCAGTAATCCCCGAGTTTCGGAAGATGGAACAGTGACGTGGGATGTAGTTCAATTCGGTAATTATTACATTAATAATGAAAATGAAAAAGAACCAATAGAATGGAGAGTGCTTTCAGTAGATGGTGATGTTGCTTTACTTCTTGCAGATAAAGCAATTGAATATTTACCTTATGGAGATAATGAAGAAGATATTGAATGGGAAACAAGTACTCTTAGAAAATGGTTGAATAATTCTGAAAGTGGTTTTATTAAAGAGGCATTTACACCTAAGGAACAGAATGATATAAAGAATATTGTTTTCGATGGAAATGATGTGAGTATTGATAATCAAAAATCATCTGAGGATAAGGTGTTCATTCCTTCAAGGGCAGAAATGCTAAACACTGCATACGGATTTGAGGGCTGTAAATATAGTAAGGCTAGGCAGACGAAACCTACGGATTATGTAAAAAATAAAATGGTTCAAGGTTCAGTTAATGAAGAAGGTTTTTGTGGATGGTGGTTGAGGACGGAACCTGGCTTTACAATGTTTGATTTGGTGGCTGATGATGGGGGATGGTGTAACGGCGTTAGAGGTATTGTTGATCTGGCTAAAGCTGTTCGTCCTGCTATGTATGTCAACGTTAATTCGGATTATATAAAATTTACAACTGAAACTACTTCGGAAGTTAATTTGAATGATGAATTATATCAATTAGATGGTAGGCGTAATTATAAAGTGACATATTATTCGGATGAGGGTTACTTGCGTTATTATTCCGAAAGAAAAGTTAGTGAAGACAGTGAAATGGAGATATACGAAGATGGGGGATTGGAATGCGACAAAACAGTAATAGCAAATCGTGCAGCAGGTAAAATAGTAAGTTACGATGCATGGGGTGGTGACTATGAAGGACATTCTCTTTTGGGATGGACTACGGAAGGTGATGATACTGTATATGTTATGTATGGTTATGGTTTGGGCGAGGGTCAAAAATATCTTCATGAATATGTGGTAAAAAAAGATGTTACGTTTAAGGCGGTATGGATTGATAATAGTGTTCAGGAAGCTAATGATGATCCAGTGCCAACTACACCCGAAGAAGATAAAAAAGCCGAAGATCCAGTTGAACCTGTGCCAATTTCACCTGGTGGAACGGGTGTTTCAGGTACTTCAACCGGAGAAGCAAATGGTATCGTGACTGATCAGACAGATACCTCGTGTAAACAATCAGAAGGAACAAGTGGTTCTACGGATGGAGAAAAACAGACTGCTATTGGAGACATGTCAGGTAGCTCAGGAGAAACTCCATCGAAGACAAGCTTGTCTCGGGAAATAACATTCCATTCTGACAAGGGATATATTTCCGGGCAGGCTGATAATACAGAAGTAAAATATACGACTTCACGTGGTAGTAAAATCTCAACTATTTCAGAAATAAGAGTTCCTGGAATTAGTGCATATTATCCTGATTACATCAGTATGCCGGATGGTAAGTATGAAGGTTATGTGTTCAAAGGGTGGAAAACAGAAGACAATGATAATGTTTATGATTTTAGCATTAAAGCTTGTAGTACTCTTGTTGAGTTTCCAAATGAATCAGATACTAGTTTAGATATTGTTACTGATTATGTTGTTACTGACGATGTAACATTTGAAGCTGTATGGGAATGGGAAGAACAATATCAAGTGACGTTTGAGTTGGATAGGGATGACTTATGGTATGATGCAAGTATAAGATGTAATAAAAATGAGTTGCTTAATAATTATGCAGTTCCAATTATGTATGATGATCGTGTGTTTAAGGGCTGGAAGATTGCAGGGGATAGGACATTATATGTTACAGATAAGGATAATGTGGCAGAAAATAAAAAATATATAGGCGATTATGTTGTGACCGGACCGGTTACATTTGAGGTTGTGTGGGAAGACGATTTAAATGTGAATGCGGGTGATTATATTCCAAGTAATATTTCTATGGATGCTAATTTGAATATTACATATGATGGTGTATTGGATGGAGATAGATATTATTACGGTACTGTGGAAATAAAAAATGAAGAAGGTAATTATGATTTTGTATATAGTTTTGGCGGACGTGGCTGGATTCCGTTTAACTGGTATAATCAGATGCCTAATGCATTTACAGAAAGCGGTGATTATCGTATCAGAATTAGTGTGATTGATCAGAATGAAAACGAAGAGTATTCTGATTATTATGAATTCTCGTGGAAAAAGCCTAAACAATCATTATCAATCCCTCAAAATGTCAGGTGGTCTGAATCAAAATATGGGGTTGCAACTTGTGATAAAGTAGAAAATGCATATGCATACTATTATGAGTTTTTTATGGATGGGGAATCAATAGGTGGTGGCTGGACATATGATGCCGATATTCCTGATTATGATAATTCGTCAAGTATAGAAGAGTATGGGCGAGAGCATAAGTATACTTTCAGGGTAATGGCTTTAGTTGAAGAACCTGATAAATATGCTCATAGTATATGGTCGGATGAGTCCTTTGTTCTTGGGACTGATACCTCCGGTGAATTAACACCACAAAATACAAAAGAAGATGCTTCAAAACATAATAATGAAGATGCCGGTGATTCCGAAGGTAAGGATAACACTGGTAAAAATAATGATAACGGAAATAAAACAGATATTATTCCTACAACGACTGATGTACCTGCTACATCCGAAACACCTAAAACAACAGAAGATTCTACGACTACAACGGAACAGATTGTAACAACTCCGAAAAAAGCTAAAATTTTATTTGCAAAGAATAGCAAGAAGAAAACAATGGTTATTAAATGGAAGAAAGTTGATAATGTTAAAGGTTATGAAGTTTCTTATGCTCTAAATAAAAAGTTTACCAAGAGTAATATAATAAAAACATCGTCGAAGTCTTCATTTACTGCTAATAAACTTAAGAAGGACAAGACATATTATGTGAGAGTTAGAGCATATAATATTGATTCTGACGGATTGAAAATATATGGTAAGTGGAGCGCTGTTAAAAAAGTAAAGATAAAGAAATAACGATTAAATTGCAGGTGGTGTCATAAAACACATTGACACCACCTGCTTTATATGTTATTTTAATGTTAACATATGTTCCTTTATATATTACATTTTCCCCATAAAAAGATGGATGATATCAGTTGTCTGTCATATATATTAAGTTGTTTTGATTCATGTTAATTAACAGTTGAATTGAAACCATATTATTTATGGAGGTTTATTGTATATGGAACGAGATATTACAGAGAACAATCTTATAGAGGATGCAGATGTATTTGCAGATATAGTTAATGTTAATCTCTTTGATGGAGATAATGAGATAACAGAGAAAGACATACGCAGTATGCCTACGGTAAGCAGTTACAAGGATTTAGACGGAACATTACACAAGCAGATCAGGGATGTACTTAAATTGGTTTATAATCTGGGCGGGTGTATTGCCTTGATAGGGTGTGAATCACAGCAGGATGTCAATCGTATCATGCCTGTTCGGGATATGGGATATACATATACAGCATATATGAAACAGATACAGGATATAACAGCTGGGAACAGAAAGAATAAGAATTCAGCATATACAAAGGTACTGCATGAGGATCAGAAGCTGATGCCTGTGGCAACATTTATACTGTACTTTGGTGATGAGAAGTGGGAGAAACCGCTTACGTTAATGGATATGTTGGATATTCCGGAAGATAAGACTGATTTTTGGAAACAGTTGATCAATGATTATCCGATTAGAGTGATCTCTGTTGCAGATCAGCCGGAGACTGTAAGAGATAAGTACAAGTCAGATTTTCGTATAATCGCAGACTATATGGCACTTCGGAATAATAAAATTAAAGTCAAACAGTATTTTAAGAATAATGACCAGGAGTTGATACATGTTGAACATGTACTGGATCTGTTACACGCACTAAGCGGTGATTCAAGATTCGGTTTTATCAGACAAAGGTATGAAGAGATGGAAGAAGCTGAGAAAGGGGAGAATAGAAAGATGTGTTTGTTATTGGATGCGATAGAAGAAGAGGGTTTTGAGAAGGGTATGAAACAAGGAATAAAGCAAGGCATTGGTCAAACCATGGATATAATTGCCGAAAGGATGCTCAAAGCACACGAACCAATACAGAAGATACTAGAATACACAGGTATGTCTCCGAATGAACTTAAGAAGTTGAAGGAATGAGATTTACACGCACTAAGCGGAGATTCAAGATTCAGTCTTATCAGACAAAAGTATGAAGAGATGGAAGAAGCTGAGAAAGGGGAGAACAGAAAGATGTGTTTGTTATTGGATGCGATAGAAGAAGAGGGAATTGAGAAAGGATTTAATAAAGGTTTTGGAAAAGGTGTGAAAAAGGGAAGAGCAGAAGGTAAGGCAGAAGAAAAAGAAGCTAACATAGAAAGGCTGGCGATGTGTTATATGAACAATGATACTTTGCTGTCTAAAGAGAAAGCACTGGAAATGGCAAGGGCGATTTTGGGATAGTTTTGTTATTTGATTGTGGAGAGCTGCATGAAACGTTATTATTTTGTTCTTAGTTTATTAATGCTTATTATAATTTTTACTCAGAGTTTCAGCGTTACCGCTAAAAACAAGAGATCTATAGGCAATCTATCTCTTGATGGCAAGTATGCGGTTATTCTTGATGGTGAGACTGGTGAGGTTTTATACAAGAAAAATGCAAAGACCAAATGTCATAATGCAAGTACAACCAAATTGATGACTGCAATTACTGCTGTGGAGGAAAATGCAAATCTTAAAAAGAAAGTTAAGATATCAGGTAATGCAGCAGGTCAGGATGGTGTTAAACTTGGTATGTATGCCGGAGAAAAGTATTATATGAAGGACTTGATTTCAGCAATGCTTATTCTTTCGGCATGTGACTGCGCTGATGCTGTTGCAGAAGGTACCAGCGGAAGTGTTAATAAGTTTATGAAGGTAATGAACAAAAAAGTTAAGAAGCTTGGATGTAAGAATACTAAGTTTGGTACACCTTCAGGTCTGCGATCAAGTAACACACACTATACCACTGCTTATGACATAGCATTGATAACAAAGTATGCCTATGAGAATAAGACATTGAGAAATATTATTGCATCGGAAAGACAGGCAGTGGAAAGACCACTCACTACTGTTTTACCGGCGTATATACATATAAAGAACATCAATATGTTATAACAAACCTTGGCAGTATGTCTGAATCGGGAAGATGGAGTGATGCAAGGAAAATGATGGATGCGTGCAAAAAATACGAGAAAATAATAAAATAATATGACAAAGTGAGACTAGATATAATGTGAATATATATGATGTTTCCAAGACATTAATATGCAAAACCATCGCCTATACAGGGCGGTGGTTTTGTGGCTTAAAATATAAATTACAGAAATATATAATTAATTCTCAAGTTAAAAGATGATTTGTTGTTTGTAATAAATCATGCTATACTTTGGGTTGATACATTAGTATAGGCGGGTTGATTGATATGAACAAAAGAGACATTGCATTAATAATAATAATCCTTATCATAGCTGTGTTATCTTATTGTATCATGAATATTAGCAGTGACAAAGATGGCGATATGGTATTGGTAACGGTGGACGGTAAGTCATATGGAACTTATAAGCTTCATGAAGACAGAGAATTTGAGATACAAAATGAATATGGCTATAACATAATAAGTATTCATGATGGAGAGGTATGTATAAAGGATGCTGACTGTCCGGATAAATATTGTGTTAAACAGGGAAAGATTTCTAAGAATAATGAAAGTATAATATGTCTTCCGCATAAACTTGTTATAGAAACGGTAAGGACAATGGATGACGGAGGGGCAGGAGATATTGATTCCGTAGCAAAATGAGAGGAGCAGGGAATGTCTAAGCATGTCGCAAAATTAGGAATATTTATAGCATTGGCAATGATATTCAGTTATATAGAAGTTCTGATTCCGTTCTCATTTGGTATTCCCGGAGTTAAGCTTGGTATTGCCAATATTGTGGTTGTGACGGGACTTTATATTTTAAAGCCACAAGAGGTGTTTGTAATTTCTGTATTAAGAATACTCCTGATGGGTTTTCTGTTTGGAAATATGTTAACGCTTGTCTATAGCCTTGCCGGAGGAATATTAAGTTTTGTCGTTATGCTTGTATTTAAGAAGATTACATTGTTTTCTATTATTGGTGTCAGTGCTGCTGGTGGTGTATTTCATAATTTTGGTCAGATACTTATGGCAGCATTTATATTGCATAATGAGAAGATAATGTATTATTTTCCGGTGCTTCTTGTTGCCGGAGTTATAACAGGAATACTGATAGGTTTTCTGTCTGATAATATTATAAAAGCACTGAAACATTATAATTAATTATGTTAGATGGGAGGTTAAATGAATAGAAGAATTGGACAATTAATTTCTTATTTGGTAATTATCATTGGGGCACTTATCGCAAGTTTTTCTGTTGTATGTATCTTAATTCCGAATGATGCTATTGATTATGGCACAGCAGGAATAGCGATTATTATCAGTAAGCTTTCCGGCTGGAAT
This sequence comes from uncultured Clostridia bacterium, assembly GCA_946186175.1. GTDB lineage: Bacteria > Bacillota > Clostridia > Lachnospirales > Lachnospiraceae > CAG-590. The sequence goes on from CAMHMG010000011.1 coordinate 8,794, forward strand.
CTTTCGCTGTGTGTGGCAGTAATCTTCTTGCCGTTTTGGATAATGGGTGTACGTATTCTGGGAAAACAGTTTGGAATTCGAGCGCTTATCGGAGCGATAAGTTACTCATTAGGGCTTTCATTATTTGAAGAGATACCATTTGAATTAAATACTGAACATTTTATGGCGGTTATCTTTGGTGGAGCGATTCTTGGTGGAGGGCTTTCACTTATCCTTAAATTTGGTGGATGCATAGATGGATCTGAAATCATGGCAAATATTATCATCTCAAAGCTGTCTAAACGAACCGGGAAAAATTATAGTATGACGGTAATTTTACTGGCGTTTAATGCAGGTGTTTATCTGTCTGCATTTTTACTGATTAATGCAAATGAAGCTATGATGAGTCTATTGGTTTATGCTGTAGCCACAACGGTGATTGATAATGTGACAGATCACTTTGAAGCGATTAAACAGGTTACGATTATTACAAAAAATCCGGATCCGATTATCGAGGATATAAGAATAGGACTGAATAAGACGTGTACAGTTATGGATTCTTATGGAGTGATTGCAGGAGAGAATAAGACATTGATATGCTATATTAACTATTTTGAATTACAGAAAATGAAGGAAATCATATCAAAGAACAAAGGATCGTTTAGCACAGTGTCTACTGTTGATGAAATTCTGCGATAGTTTCCATCCCCAATATATGAAAAAATGAATTAATTAAAAAATACTCTTTACAATTGTTAAAATTCGTGGTATAGTACAACACAGTTTAACACTTTCAAGCGTTAAAGCGTTAAAGAACTATAATAAGCTAAACATAGCTGAATAGATACGATGAATTGTAACCGAAAGAGAGGAATGTGTAATGAAAGAATTGTCAAAGCTCATGGGATTTCGCCCGGAAATCAAAGTATTGGATGCAACATTAAGAGATGGTGGATTGGTGAATGATTTCTATTTCACTGATCAATTCGTTAAGGATCTTTATCAGGCTAATATAAGATCCGGTGTTGATTATATGGAAATCGGATATAAGGCCGATAAGACAATGTTCGATATAGATAAGTTTGGAAAGTGGAAGTTCTGCGATGATGAGACTGTTCGTGAAGTCATTGGAGAGAATGAGAATACAGGTCTTAAGCTTGCTGTTATGGCTGATGTCGGCAGATGTAATTACAAACAGGATATTGCCCCGAAGAATGAAAGCCCTATCGATCTTATCCGTGTAGCAACATATATCAATACGATTCCTGCAGCGATTGATATGATTGAGGATGCAGTTAATAAGGGGTATGAAACCACCTGTAATATAATGGCTATATCCAATGCGCAGGAGTCAGATCTTAAGGTAGCCCTTGATGTGTTGGGACAGTCGCCGGTAGAAACAATATATATTGTTGACAGTTTTGGTTCGCTGTATCCGGAACAGATTGCAAGAATTGCAGATATTTATATGGAATTTGCAGAAAAATATGGAAAGCAGGTGGGTATGCATGCTCATAACAATCAGCAGCTTGCATTTGCCAATACAATAGAGGCTGTTGGTGATGGTGTTAACTGGCTTGACGGAACATACTCAGGTATGGGTCGCGGTGCAGGTAACTGTCAGATGGAATTGCTTCTTGGATTCCTTAGAAATCCTAAGTTCAACATTTATCCAGCCATTCAGTTTGTTGAGAAACACATGAAACCGCTTGCTAAAGAGGGCGTTAAATGGGGTTATGACCTTCAGTACATGATGACGGGAATACTTAATCAGCATCCAAGAACTGCTATTGCATTTACTAATGAAGGCAGAGAGGATTACTGTGAGTTTTATAAAGAGGTTGTAATTCAGGATTAATGATAGTAGTGTTTCTTTGAAAATAGTTGGATTTTAAATCTTTATGATCATGAGGGTTGGTTTTAACTGACCCTCATTTGTGCATAATGCACATAATGTCTTGGTATTTTCTACTTGTTTTGTGCAAAGTTATGGACTATAATATATTTAGGGATTTTTGCTTTTAGAGCACGGGTTATTTACAAGGATGTAAAGTTGAGGTGAGGGTATATGAATGGTGATGCAGTTATATATTATGAGAATTATTCTCCGGTTGGGGATATATTAGTAATTGCTACATGTCTGGTATTTATTATTCTGATAAGCTCTGCGTATATAAGCAAGACTAAGAATTTCATGTTGTTCCGCATCATGATCGGACTTCTGATGCTTTCAGGAACAATGAGTATTTTTTATCACTTTTCACTTAGTGATCATGGAAGATTTTCCGTTCCGACTATATACTTATTTAGGGTAATTTATCACATATCACTTTTTGCAATCCTGTTTTTGTATGTTCTTTATTCGGTGATACCGTTAAGGCTGGATAAGAGTTCAAGTTACCGATATACTATTATAGCTGTTTCGGTGTTTTCCCTTTTATTAATTGTAGAATTGTTGGGAGTTATCTTTGGTTTCGTCTTCCACATTACTGAAACCGGAGAAATTAACAATGATTTCAATATATTTGGTATAGGATACATATTCTTTGTAAGCTTGATTCTTTTTATGCTGATAAGGTATCGTAACCGTCTGGCTAAGACAATTCTATATGGAGTTATAGGTACATATATGGTTTCTGTGACGGTTATGATCATACAGGGAGCATATCATCAGACATCATATACAACAGCTACGTTTTTGTTTCCAACTATATCACTTCTATATCTGATACATTCTAATCCTGTTGATATTGAGATAGGCGCGGTCAATGTAGCTGCTTTTGAAGATATGATCAAGTATTCTTATCTACAAAATAAGCAAATGTTGCTTATGAGTCTTTTTATGCATGATTATGAAGGCGCAGGAAAGAAGTATCCAGTTGAGATTCAGGATACCATACGTCATTTTTATACTGATTTCTTTAAGGGAGCGGTTCTATTCCAGATATCCAACGGAAGAATGATACTTGCGGTAGACTTATCTAAGAATCCATCATATGAGAATTCGGTTAATCATATGTTGCTGAGTTTTGAGAATGAATATCCGAAATATAATAGGGATTTCAAGATCATTGTACAGAAGACAACTACAGAGATAAGTAAAGATAATGATTATGTCGGATTTGTTAAGTTCATTGAGTCGAGAATGAAGGAAAATGATGTTCACTTTGTTGAGGAGCAAGACGTTAAGACGTATTATGAATATAAGTATATATTGAAAGAGCTTGCAGATATTAATGCTAAGAAAGATCTGGATGATCCTCGTGTATGTGTATATTGTCAGCCTGTATTTAATATCATTACCGGCAAATATGATACTGCAGAGGCATTGATGAGACTTGAGCTTGACGAGCTCGGTTTGGTTTATCCTGACAAGTTTATACAGGTAGCGGAAGATAATAACTATATTCATACGCTCAGCCTGATTATTTTACATAAGGTGTGTATGCGTCTTAAGTCATTACTGGATTGTATGTATTTTGTCAAACGTATATCAGTTAACTTCGCTGTTTCGGAAGTCAGGGAAGAAGGTTTTTGTGATGATATTAACAGCGTAATTGAGGCATGCGGAATACCTTATGATAAGATTGCTGTGGAGATAACAGAAAGTCAGAACGACAATGATTTCATTGTTATGAAGGACAAGATTAATGAACTTCGCCAGCGCGGCATCAAGTTCTATCTTGATGATTTCGGAACAGGATATTCTAATTTCGAACGTATAATGGAACTGCCGTTTGATATAATCAAGTTTGACAGATCATTAGTTATAGCGTGCGGAACGGATTATAAATCACAGAAGATGGTTTATCATTTGGCACGAATGTTCAGTGAGATGAATTATTCCGTACTGTATGAGGGCGTAGAGACCATTGAAGACGAAGAGAAATGCAAGAATATGTGTGCTAAGTATCTTCAGGGATATAAGTATTCAAAACCTATTCCGATTGACAGGCTTACAGAATATTTTGAAAAGAAAACTGCCTGATCATCCATATAAAAATGAATAATATAGCGAAAAATGGGTACATCTAATTCTAGAAGTATCCTTTTTTGTTGCAAATGCAGATGAGTTGAATTATGAAGAGCCGCAGCTATTAAGGAAATGAATGATTACAAAACAACTAAGAAGGCAGAGGGAAAATGGATAATATTGAACATTTAAAGAGATATGGGGAGGAAATGGATAGCTTTCTGGATATACAGTTTGAAAAAGGAGTAAGATACAATAGTCCGGCAGAGGCATATGAAGATTTTAAGAATTACTATGATAAGAGACTTAAGGTGGCAGGAATTGCAGGAAAACAAGTTGTCGTGGATAGAGATTCATTTACCTGATATCATTTTCCTGACATACACAATTTGTGGTGCAAAAAGAGTTTTGCTATGTTATACTATATAGGCTAAAAGCTTATAATATAGAAAAGGATATCATTATGCATAAAGAATTTGTGATGGGAAATGAAGCAATAGCTTTGGGAGCAATGGCAGCCGGCGTAGAGGTGGTGGCCGGATATCCCGGAACTCCTTCTACGGAAGTGTTAGAGGCTATTGCTAAGAGAAATAACGGTACGACCTACGTTGAATGGTCTGTCAATGAGAAGGCAGGTTTGGAAGTGGCTGCTGCGGCAGCATATGCCGGAAAGAGAACAATGGTTACAATGAAGCAGGTCGGATTAAATGTTGCCTCAGATCCTTTGATGAGCCTTGCCTATATCGGGGTCAAAGGCGGTATGGTCGTGATGGTTGCTGATGATCCGGGACCGATTTCTTCTCAGACAGAGCAGGATACCAGGACATATGGTATGTTTTCAAAGCTTCCGGTGTTTGATCCTTCATCGGTAGATGAAGCCTATGAAATGATACAGACAGCATTTGAGGTGTCTGAGAAGTATAATACACCGGTTATATTTCGCTCGACTACAAGAGTATGTCATGCATACAGCGCTATAGATGTTAAGGATAAGGAAGAGTATTATAAGAGAGAAATATCAGGTGATGGTGGCTCTGAATTGGCAGGGGATTCTCTCGGAGATGGAACCGAATTTGTCAAGGGTTCAAGCACAGATTTCTCCGGCTTTGTCAAGGATTCCAACAGATGGGTGATTTTTCCAAGATTGTCATATGCCAATCATAAGATGATAGAGGAAAGACTTCCTGTTATGGGAGATGAGCTTGGGGAACTTACATATAACAAATTGACCAAGGTTAATAATGGACGATTGGGCATTGCCTGCGGAGGAATCAGTTACGCCTATGTGTGTGAGAGTGTTCAGGAATTATCAGAGAATGAGAACAAAGACGATAGTAATATTATTTCCGATATAAGTATATTGAAGGTTGGAACACCGCATCCGTTCCCTGAAAAATTAGCTGTTCGTTTCTTGGAAGGATTGGAGGAAGTTCTTGTAGTTGAGGAATTAGATCCTGTGATCGAGCGTATGCTGTTAATGGTAGCGGGTAAGTATCATCTGAAGGTGAAGATAAGAGGAAAGCTTACAGGAGATGTTAAGAATGCGGGCGAGAATACCGTGGAAAGTGTCACGGATAGTATAAGAAGCTTTGTGCAGTTTGATTCTGAAAAAAAATCTACAGACAATAGGGCAGAAGCTTCGACAGAAGATGAAAAAAGCAATATAGCTGAAGATGTGCCGGAACTACCAATACGTCCACCGGTGCTTTGCGCAGGATGTCCTCATCGAGCTTCCTTCTATGCCGTCAAACAGGCAATGAAGGGAAGAAAGGCAATATTCTGCGGTGATATAGGCTGTTATACGCTCGGGAATGCGAAACCGCTTGATATGGTGGATACCTGTCTTTGCATGGGAGCCGGAATAACAATGGCACAGGGCTTTTCCGTGGTTGAGAAAGACACAACCTGCTTTGCATTTGTCGGTGATTCCACATTTTTTGCATCAGGGATAACCGGAGTTGTCAATGCAGTATATAATCAACACGATATGGTGTTGATTGTGCTTGATAATTCTACAACGGCTATGACCGGACATCAGCCTCATCCCGGAACCGGTAAGACCGTGATGGGTGATATAGTAGAAAAGGTTAGTATAGAAAAAATTCTCGAGGCTGTCGGAGTTGCGGATATCAGGACTGTCAATCCGCTTGATTTAAAAATATCGGTGGATACCGTTAAAGAATTGGCAGATAAACCGGGCGTCAAGGCAGTTATATTCAAATCGCCGTGCATTGCTTTATTTAAACCGGATAATATGTGCGTGATCGATTCGGAAAAATGTATTAATTGTAAGAAGTGTATCAATGAGCTTGGATGTCCTGCAATTACAGTAAATGAAGGCAGTGTAGTCATAGAGCCGTCACTCTGTACGGGTTGTGGACTCTGTACGCAGGTATGCCCGGTGGGAGCTATTTCATAGAAATGAGGATAAATATGAGTAAGAGTGTAATATTGTGTGGAGTGGGAGGCCAGGGTACCGTCCTTGCTTCGAAGTTAATATCGTATGCAGCAATGTCTAAGGGTTATGATATTAAGTCTGCTGAGACAATAGGTATGGCTCAGAGAGGCGGAAGTGTGACCAGCCATGTCAGGATGGGAGAAGGCGCATTTTCTCCATTGATACCACAAGGAAAGGCTGATGTGATGATAGCATTTGAACCAGCAGAAGCAGTAAGAAATCTATCATATCTGAAAGAAGATGGAGTTGTGGTAGTGTCTAAGAAGGCAGTTAAGCCTGTGACTGCATCGCTGTCGGCAAAGGTATATGAGGGAAAAGAAATGCTTGATTACCTGAAAAAGAAGGTGAAGAGGCTTGTCGTAGTAGATGGAGAAAAGGCAACGGCTGAGCTTGGTTCTCCTAAAGCGCTGAATGTTGTTTTGCTTGGAGCAGCGATAGCCAGTGAAGAAATTGATATATCAATGGATGAGATAAGAGAAGCGATAAGCCACAAGGTTGCGCCTAAGTTTCATGATCTTAACAACCGGGCTTTAGATGCAGGTGCAAAGCTGTATAATAAATAATATATAAAGAATCATTAAAAAGGAGTTATATATGTTAAAAAAATATCTGATTGCGTTTTTTATCTCAATGGTGCCACTTATTGAATTGAGAGGAGCCGTTGTGTATTCAATAGGAATGGGCCTGCCTATACTTCAGTCATATATAGTGTGTATTGTAGGTAATATGCTTCCGGTACCGATCATATTTCTCTTTGCAAGGAGAGTGCTTGAATGGGGCAAGGATAAGAAGTATATTGGAGGGTTTTTCACATTTTGTCTCGAGAAAGGTCATAAGGGCGGAGAGAAACTGAAAGCAAAAGCAGGCAGGGGATTGTTTGTTGCACTTTTGTTATTTGTAGGGATTCCGCTTCCTGGAACAGGGGCATGGACAGGAACTCTTGCGGCAAGTATTCTTGACATGGATTTTAAGGAGAGTGTTATTGCTGTATTGCTTGGAGTGATGCTTGCGGGAATAATAATGGGACTTGTAAGCGCCGGAGTATTTAGCGGACTTAGTTTGTTCTAAACTATCAGTTTACATAATTGTTGACATTTGTCTGTGAAACATTTACACTTGTATATATGGACTTTGCTCAGTGTCCATAACGGGTACGAAGCACAAGGTTCTTTGAAAATCAGTGGATTTATATAATATTTTTTTATAAAACAGTCGAAATAATAATGAAAGGAAGGTATGTATCGTGATCAAAATATATAGAACTGACGACAGAATTATAGGAGAATTACATACCTTTGAACCGGGTTCGTGGATTCAGCTTACAGACCCGAGTCTTGATGAGATGACAATGATTTCCGAACGATTCGATATAGATATTGCCGATGTACGCGCCGCTATGGATGCAGATGAGAGCTCGCGTGTGGATATTGAAGATGACTACACCTTGATATTGGTGGATATACCGGTTATTGAGATTCGAAATGAACAGCGTGCTTACACAGCTATTCCGCTGGGTATATTGCTGTTGGATGATTTTCTGATCACTATATGTGCGGAAGAGACACCGGTACTTCAGTATTTTATCAATTCAACAGTAAGAGAGTTTTCGACCAAGAAGCAGATGAAGTTCGTATATCAGATTCTTTATCGCACATGCATGGTATATCAGCTTTATCTTCGTACTATTGACAGTAATCGTACTGAAATCGAGGAACGTGCTCAAGAGGATGTGAAGGAAGAAGATCTGGTTATGCTTCATGAGTTGGAGTCTAACCTTGTATATTTCGCTACGTCTTTAAGAGCAAATGGTGCCGTTATAGACAGACTGTCAAGGTATAGCAGAGTGAGACAGTTTCCGGAAGACAAGGAGTTGCTTGATGATGTCAAGGTGGAGAATGGTCAGGCTATTGAGATGACGATCATTTATCGGGATATTATGCATGGTACAAGAGAACTTCTTTCTAACATGATCGATATAAGGCTTAACAATGTAATGAAATATCTTGCCGCTATTACGATTGTAATGGCTATTCCGAATATTGTATCGGGGTTTTATGGTATGAACGTTGCGGGGGAATGGGTGCCATTATACAGAACACCATACGGATTCGGAATAATATGTACGGCAACATTTATTGTTTGTGTAATAGTGCTTGCGGTTCTAAAGAAAAAGAAGATGTTATAGAAGCACCGTATCAGCGACATATGTTTAAGCAGATGGTTTATGGCTTGTATATGGAGTTTATGTGAATAGTTACTATACTGAGGAGGATTGGTTATGGGTAAAGGGTTATTAAAGAAGATTGGTTTTACTCTTGGTGTGGCTGTTTGTATGATATTTTTATGTGCCGGTAATATGAAGTTTGTTCATGCTGATATGTTATTAAGAAATGTTACATCCGATATTTCAGGAATAACAACTCCGGCGCAGGGATGGAGTTCGGACTTTACAAGTTCTGCTTTTTTGTTCGCTAAGGATTCAAGTATACTTGGAAGTGTGAAGATGCAGAAGGCCAAGGACAGCATCTACGGAGAGAACGCCGGTGAGTGGACTCCTGTGATCATTACTGCACAGTCGTCGGGAAGGTGTAGTATTGAGGATTACGATAAGACGGCAGTCGGAGGAAGTAAGTATTCATATACAATTAAGGGAAATACTAATTTTTCACATGATCAGGTTTCGGCAATAATTAGAAATGCTGACAGCGACTATATAGTTGCATATGGAAAAGTGGGTGATAAAGGAGTTGGAAGCAAGGAATTCACGATGCCGGCAGGCCTTAACAAGGGTGCTTACAGACTTATGATATTTTATGAGAAGTTTGGTACAGACGGCAGGGATCAGATATGTGAGATTGGCGAAATAGTGTTTTCCATAACAGACAGTGGGGAAGCGACTGACACGTGTGATTTCACACTTAATTTCGAAGCACCAATCGTTAAGAGTAGCGGTGGAGCAATTCAGCAAATGGGTGTTGAGGGCGTAATCAAACCGATAGTTCTCAGTGTTTCGGACAAATCAAAATACTATTTCCCTGAGGATTATCCATATCCTGATGAAGTGGAAAAAGACGGAATTAAGATACGTCGAGATGACAAATATACTTTAACAGTTTATGGAAGTCCGAATAAGACAACAACTATTTCTTTACCTGCACCTGCTGAAAAGAATAAAGCAGATGCACCCACAGGAGTTGAAGGTGATGTTGAAAAGATAACAGGAACGAATGATTCGATGGAGTATTCAAATGCTCCTGATGCAGCTTCATGGAAAACCTGTGATAAAGACTTCACTAAGGTGACTCCCGGAGTGTGGTATGTCAGAACTAAGGGTTCGGAATTGGTGCAGGCAAGTGATCCTGTTCAGATTATAGTACAGGATTCGATAGAAGGCTTTTATGTACTTATAAATGTCCCGGATAATTCTAATATGACCAGAGATTTAAGTTATGGGGAAACTTTTCAATCCGGCCTGACTGAGGACAATCCCATGAAAGAGGTTGTCTTCAAAGCAAACAGCGGATATTGCTTCCCGGAGAATTATCCTGTAGATGTCAAAGATGGAATTACTGTTTCTAAAGTCAGTTCAAGACAGATCAAGATTTCAGGAGCTCCAACTGAAGGAAATATTACTATCGATCTGACACCTGCAAGCAGACAGAAATATACACCTGTTGCACCTAAAGGTCTTACCGGAGACGTTTTAAAAATTATTGGTACGACTAGGGCAATGGAGTATGCAAACAAAGAAAATGCCGATATATGGTATGCTTGCTCAGATAATGAAACAACAGTTGGAACAGCAGGAATAAAGTATGTCCGCTATAAAGAAGGAGAGAGTTCTTATAGCAGTAGTGCAACACAGGTAGTAGTTAAAGACAAAGAAGAAAGCAAAACAGATGACGATACCAAATATACAGTAGTAATAATTAATCCTGAGGGTAGTAATATAACAATTTCATCAGAAACGGCTAATCTGTTTACTCAAAAAACAACAACCGGTTCTATGAAGCCTGTGATCTTCTATGCTGACAGTGGATATAATTTTCCATCGTCATACAGGATTGCCTCTAAGAATGGCGTATTTGTGACTAGGAATGACTCGAGTAAAATAACTGTTACCGGAAGACCAACTGCTGATACAACTATAACGTTATCACCGGCAACTAAGATTGATAATACAGACAATAATACGTCAGGTACAGATACATCGGCTAATACTAATAGCGGATCGGATACTACAGCAAACAATCAAAATGATAGTGTATCAACCAATACACCTTCTGATACACCGGTTGTGAATAATCCTGTTATTGCTCCTGTTTCGTCAGATGTTATAGATAATAATTCAAAGCTGTTAGATATATCATCAAAGGTAGTGTGGAGTAACGGAGTATGGAAGATTACCTGGAATTCTATAAGCGGTGCATCCGGGTATGAGGTGTTTATCAAAGAAGGGGTTACATATCCTAAGGATACGTATGTTAGCCTGACAGGCGCTAATTCAACTACTGCCTATATTAAGACTATTAATGGAAAAGTCATAGACCGTACCAAGTCGTATTCGTTTGTGGTAAAGGCATACAGAATTGTTAACAGCACAAAGGATTATATAGGAAGTAGCAGAGTGCTCTATGCAGCGGGAGATAAGAATTCAAAGTATACTAATGTTAAGAAGCTGGTTCCTTCAAAGAACACTGTTACTATTTCAAAAGGAAAGACGAAAAAGTTAAAGACAAAATATAAGGCGCAAAAAACATCTAAGAAGCTGCTGTCCAATGATGATGGAAAGAAACTAAACTATATATCTTCTAATTCAACAATAGCCACAGTTGATGAAAACGGCAGGGTCAAGGGAATCAAAAAGGGTAATTGTTATATATACATTTTAGCGCATAATGGCGTGAAAACGAGGGTTAAAGTGAAGGTGAAATGATTGGGTTCAAGACAAAAAGGACGCTGACTGTTTGGGGAAATTATAGTATGCATCGAAGCTTAGCAGCCCGGTGCCGATAGGAGACAGGCGAGTTTATTATTATTCTTACAATGGAAATGCAGTCAATAGAAAAGCTGTATGTATCATATTAACGATACATACAGCTTTTGTTATTTTGAGGTTTCTTTTTGTTTGCTTCTATTATGTTTGATAATTAAACAGTTATCAGCTTTATTAATTTAGGAATTAAATTAACCTTTAGCATTTGACAGGCTCGGGATATTCTTCGCCCATAGTATCAACTGTGATGCTTTTGATCTTCTGCTCAACAAGAGGCTTATCATAATAATCTGTCTCAACGCAGGCAATCTTATCTACAATATCGAGACCTTCGGTAACCTTGCCAAAAGCTGCATATTCACCATCTAAGTGAGGAGATGTCTTATGCATGATAAATATTTGAGATCCTGCTGAATCAGGCATCATTGATCTTGCCATTGAAAGTACACCAGGTGTGTGTTTTAGGTTGTTCGTAAATCCGTTAGAAGCAAATTCACCTTTGATGCTGTATCCCGGACCGCCCATTCCGGTTCCTTCAGGGCATCCTCCCTGAATCATAAATCCCTTGATGACACGGTGAAATATTAATCCGTCATAGAAGCCTTTCTTGGCTAATGAAATGAAGTTGTTGACGGTGTTAGGTGCGATATCAGGATAAAGCTCAGCTTTTATAATATCGCCATTTTCCATGGTAATGGTAACTATTGGGTTTGCCATATTCGTATTTCCTTTCTGAGATGATCATTTATAATGATAATTCATTATCTTTGTTGCAGCTTGCAGTGAATGCGAGATGCTGCCAAAATAGTCGCATGTATTATACAATATTTGATATGCTATGTCAAAATTAAGGGAATTTATAACAGAAAAATAACAGAATATATAAATATGTATGCAAATATATAATTTTATATATATTTTAAAATAGAATTTCTATAATTTTATATTGTTTATTCATTGTAATATATATTTTTTTGACTTAAAATTATCCTATCAGCTGATAGATTAAAATATATTCTTTAAAGGAGGCTTTGGGTTAAGAAACTACTTGCTTATCTTACGATTATCCACTATAATATTATTAGTTATGGAGAACTTGTAGGTGGGAGGGTAGTTACTATGAAGAAAATTAGCTTTAGAGTACGAAACTTTGATAAAGAGCAGTTTCTGACTTTTAATATTGACAATAATGCAGAACTGGATGAAGAGGTGCTTGATTTTCTTGAAGATGAGGAGCCAGAAGGGGTTGTTCCGGTTATTTTTGAAGAGGGAGAAGAATACGATACGTTTTCATATGATATAACCGGCAGAATTCAGTTAAAACAATTATCTGAGCAGGAAATTAATGCAGAGATGGTACTTAAGGTCATAAGAGGGCTGGTACTTTCGATGATGGATATGTCTGAATATAGAATACCTTTATCATATCTTGTACTTAACAGACAGTACATATATATTGATTCGGATTATAAGGTTGAATTTGTATGTATCCCTTTGGATGATATGAAGGATGAAACGGATCTTGCTTGTTTCCTGAGAAATTTTATTGCAAGCCTGCGTTTTGATTCCTCTGAGAATGGTGATTATGTTGCTAAAATATTAACATATATTAACGATGAGGAGATGTTTAATCTTCATAATCTTCTGGATCTGGTTGAAGAATGGATGGATTTACTTGGAATAGAGATTCCGGAAGGTGAATCTAATGAAATATATGGGGAATATATGGAGATTGACGAGGAGCCGGAGGAAGGTTCGGTTGCAGCATTTTTCGAAAATCAGGATGAGCAGGTTGATGAGGAATCTGATGAGATAGAGAAGGATGTTGATGTAGAATCACCTGAAGAGGGGTTAGAAGAGCAGCAGTCTGAAGAGGCAGCAGATGATGAGAACAATGTTGATGAAGCAATTGAAGAGGGTGTAGAATATACTGAAGCTGATGACAGCGTTGTTGAGAAACCGGAAGATACTATAGAGTCTGATGATGCTGTCGAGAAGGAAGCAGAAGCAACTGAAGAGACAATTGGTGATGAGAAGTCCTACGAAAATGAAGAAGCTGAAGAGATAATAGATAACGCAGAGGCTTACGTGAACGAAGTCGAAGAAGCTGTTAAAGAGCCGGAAGATATTGTAGATGAAGCAGAGGCTTACGAGGTCGATAAGCCTATCGAAAGCGAGGCAGTAGAGACTGAACCTGATAAAGACGAAGTTAAAGAACCTGAAGTTGTTGATACAGAAGAGAAAGTTTTATCACAGGCCGATTCAAAAGAGGATTCCGACGATGGTGAAGATACAAAGCAGGATGAAGATTCCGAAAACAATAAAGAATCTTCAGGCGGTAAGAAGAAAAAGCTTTTTGGTTCTAAGTCTGGTAATGAAAAAACTGAGGATTCTGAAGACAAGAAAGAGAAGAAACAGTATTTTAAAACCAAAGAAATTGATTATTCAGGCGTTGTATTAGAGGATGAACTGGATGCCTTATTAGCTGAAGAGGAAAAGAAAGAACGATTTGGACGTAACTTTAGAAGGAATAATCGTATTAAGATCAATAGAGCCAGCATTCTTCAGACTACAAAAGAGGAATTAGAAATAGCTGAGGCGGAGGAAAAGGCTTATATTGCCAAGGTCAGACAAGAAGAGGAAGAAGCCTTTTTAGCAAAGCAAAAAGCAGAAGAAGAAGCAAGACAGGCAGAGGAAGATGCTAAGAAAGCTGCCGAAGAGGCTAGGAAAGCAGAGGAAGAAGCCAAGAAAGAGGAAGAAGATGCTAAGAAGGCAGCCAAGAAAGCGGCTGCACATGAAGCCAAAAAAGAATCAGGCGTCACAGCACAGTTTAAGAAACTTGGTGGTCTGTTTTCAATGAATAAAGATGACACCTCTAAAGATGA